>JBILFE010000172.1:0-6906 GCA_044351705.1 Luteolibacter sp.
TTTACCACGAATTTCACGAATGAGCACGAATGGAAGACCTCCAAGCCATTTTCTTATTCGTGAAAATTCGTGCCATTCGTGGTTCCAATCTCTTCATCCCATGAGTGATCCTTGCGGCCAGTTTATGCTCTATACCGCACCAGATGGGGCGGTGCGAGTGGACGTGTTTTTCAAAGAGGAAACCGTGTGGCTGACGCAAAAGGCGATGGCAGAGCTTTTCGGAGTGAAGGTGCCTGCGATTGCGAAGCATCTCGCGAATATCCGCCAATACTACTGAAGAAAGAGCTACGATGAAAAACAACCTAAAACATATTTGGGCATTGGTGTTACTGGCGGGGGGTGCTGCTATTGGACGGGCGGAACCCCAAAATCAGCAACCAGATCCGCTGGACAGTTACAACGTCGTCTGGACCACACCCAGCGACAATGCCCACGGGTCCATGCCCTTGGGCAACGGCGATGTCGGTATCAATGCCTGGGTGGAAGCTAACGGGGATTTGATTTTCTATGTCAGCAAGACCGACGCCTGGGACGAGAATGCCGGCCTGTGCAAGATCGGCCGGGTGCGCGTGACCTTCGATCCGCCGCTCACACCCAAGGATGGCTTCCGTCAGGAACTTAAGCTGCGCGACGGCATGATTGAGATCAGCGGGAAGTTATCGGCTAGCAGTAATCAGTCACCAGTGGTCGGAAATCAAGTGCCGGGAAGCAATACTCAGACGTCAGCCACTGATCACCGATCACTGATAACTGATAACATCTTCCTCCGCCTATGGGTCGACTCGGATCAACCGGTGGTGCGGGTTGAGACGGAATCGGTCGTGCCGGTTACCTGCCGGGCGGAGGTGGAATTGTGGCGCCTGCGTGAGCGGCCGTTGGATCCGGCGGCGGATTACGGTTACGGCGACGGCAAGAACCCGCTGGCGCAATCGTACAAGCTGACGGTGTTGCCGGATGTGGTGGCACCATCCTCCCAGCCGCAGGTGGTTTGGTATCACCGCAACACGCGATCCCTTTACCCCGTGTGTCTGGAAGTCCAACATCTCGAGGCGCTCAAAGGCAGGTTCACCGATCCGCTGTTGAATCATACATTCGGTGCCAGCCTGCGCGGCGTTGACATGGTAGCGGATGGAGCCAAGGCATTGAAATCCAACAAAGCCGCCAAACGCCATCAACTCTCAGTGTGTGTGCTGGCGGAGCGCGCCGAGACGCCAGATGCCTGGCTCAAGGACCTCGGGCGGGCCGAGAAGGCGGCGTTGCAGGTGAGTGATGAACAGTCCCGCCTAACGACATCGAAGTGGTGGCAGGCGTTTTGGAATCGAAGCTGGGTGTTCGCCGAAGAGGATGCCGGCGCCGCGATCCCGCTCAATGCGCATCCCGTCACCCTTGGCGCGGATTCCAAGGGCGGAACCCGTTTCCGCGGCGAGATTGCGGCGGCGGCAATGCATGAGCGGGCGCTGAGCCCGGCTGAAATGTTAGATCGCAAGCCGCCGACGCAGCCGGGGGCGATTCCCCAAGAGGTCGCACCGGCCAACCGGACATGGCCGAATGGGCTCACCCTGGAAGCGTGGGTCAAGCCTGCGCCGGGGGAAAGCGGGCGGATCTTCGACAAATGCACGCCGGGGCATGCTGACGGATTCCTGTTGGATACCAACGGGTCGTCGCTGCGCTTGATTTTGGGCCCGGAGCAATTGTTGGCCAGCAATTGCCTGAAACCCGGTCAGTGGCAGCACGTCGCGGTGACGCTGGCGCGGCCTCTATCCGGGGGCTGGAGCATCTATGTGGATGGGAAAGTGGTTGCCCGGCGCGATACGGCAACGGTGCCGGCCTCGGAAGTGACCAACGGATACGTGTTGCAACGCTACATGAATGCCTGTTCCGGCCGCGGCGCTTCGCCTATCAAATTCAACGGATCGATCTTCACAGTGGAAAAAGTTCCGGGCTCGCCACCCGAATCGGCCGACGGGGATCCGGACTGGCGCAATTGGGGCGGCTCCTACTGGTTCCAGAACACGCGCCTCTCCTATTGGCCGATGCTGGCCAGCGGCGATTTCGAGATGATGGAGCCGTGGTTCCGCATGTACCTCAAGGCGCTGCCCTTGAGCAAAGCCCGCATGCAGCAGTATTACAAATTCGAGGGTGCTGCATCCTTCCAGGAGACCATGAATTTCTGGGGCATGCCTAACAACAGGGACTGGGGTTGGGGAAATGCCGGGCCGGAACCGGGCAACGCGTGCATCGGTCACTATTTTTGCGGTGGCATGGAACTAACCGCTTTCATGCTCGACCGCTATGACTTCACTCAAGACGCCACTTTCGCCCGCAACACGCTCGTGCCGCTGGCCGATCCCATCATCGCCTTCTTCGACCAGTACTGGCCGAAACGCGACCCTAACGGCAAAATCATCGTCTATCCGGCGCAGGCGCTGGAGGCCGCGATGACGGCCAACCCGATGCCGGATATCGCCGGGTTGCGCTTTATTTTGCCACGACTGTTAGCCCTGCCGCACACCATCACGACCGAGGCGCAGCGGACACGCTGGGCGCGGATCCTCAACGAAATGCCCCCGCTGCCAGCCGCCGAGGTGGATGGCGTGAAAGTCCTGTTAGCCTCAGCCAAAGGCCCAGTCAAGGCCTCCGAAAATCCGGAACTCTATGCCGTGTTTCCCTACCGGCTTTTCGGGGTGGGCAAGCCGGACCTCGACCTGGCCCGCGCCACCTACGACAAGCGCTACTCCCGCATCAACTTCGGCTGGTGCCAGGACAGCATCCAGGCCGCCTGCCTCGGCCTCGGCGCGGAGGCCGGCCGGCAGGTCGCCCTGCGTGCCAGGATCAACCGGGCCTATCGCTTCCCGGCGATGTTTTCCGGCTTTGACTGGATCCCCGACCAGGATCACGGCGCCAACATCCTGACAACTTTGCAATACATGCTGCTGCAGTCTGATGGACAGAAGATATATGTCCTGCCGGCGTGGCCGAAGAGTTGGAACGTCTCGTTCAAATTACACGCGCCGTACAACACCACGGTGGAAGGGGAATTGCGCAACGGTAAATTGCTATCCCTCAAGGTGACGCCGCAGTCCCGTGCCGCGGATGTGGTCAATATGTTAGCCCCATGATCCCAACTCTGCCAGCCAAAAGCCAATGCTAATCAACAAGTTTGAACAGTAAGTTCCATCAGGAAAATCTCATGAATCCAACACGCAAAATCACAGATCGGACACGCTTGAACGCTTGTCTCCTCGGGGGCCTCATCGCGGGGTTATCCGCAGTTTCCGCCCGCGCGCAGAATACCATTGTCGGCGATTGGTCATTTGTCAACTCAGCCAATCCGGGCTGGTCATTGCAGCGAACCACCACTCTCACTGCCGCAGGTTTTCAAATAGGATCTGCGGCCGGCGGGGGAGGCATCATGCGCCACGGCGCGCCCAAGGGTTTGAGTTTCATCAACTCCGGGGTGGAGATGATCTTCATCGGAACCGCCACCGCCAGCAATGGCGACGGCGTGCAATACCTCTCGCTGGATAACGCCGGCTATCGGTGCTGCTTTGGACTCGGAGCGCCCACCGGGCCGGGTAACTCCGTGAGCGACGGGGCCGCCTGGCTCAACCAGAACTACAACCGGACCGGGGGCGAGAGTCTAACCCGCACGACCGTGACCGGTTCCGGCATTCAATTGCTGGGCCGGCACTCCATGGCACTCGTGCGCTTTGACGACCTGACGCTCCACGCCTATGTGGACGGTGTGGAGATCGGCAGCCGCAAGACGGACGACACCGGCGGCATTCAGATATCGAGCATCGGCGTTGGCGATAACAACTTCAATGGCGCCACCTACTTTCCGCTAGGCACCGTCGTCGAGCGGGTGCGCGCGTTCACCTTCCCCTCCGGCGGATTCGAGCAGAACCAATTGCTGTTGGGGCGCGCCAACCAGCCCGCCACGCCGGCCGGATTGACTGCCACAGCGGGCAATCTAACCGTGTCTCTGGGTTGGACCCCGGCACCCTACGCCAGCGGATACAATGTGAAGCGCTCGCTGGCCAATGGTGGACCGTATGCTGTCATTGGCACGACCAGAAACCGGGCCTATTCCGACCCATCGCTGGTCAACGGCACGACCTATTATTATGCGGTGTCCGCCACCAATTCCGCAGGCGAGAGCGCGAACTCGGCACCGGCCAGCGCCACGCCGGCAGCGCTTCCCGTGCCCGCCGCTCCAACCGGGGTGGCTATCACCGGAAACAACTCGCAGGTGAGTCTGAAGTGGAACGCGTCGACGTCAGCGAGCGGCTACAAGGTCATGCGCGCGCTGACCCAGGGCGGACCCTATACGCTGGTCGGCACCGCCGCAGGGACGACCTACGCGGACACCCTCGTGTCCAGCGACACGACCTATTACTACGTGATCTCGGCGACTAACGAAACGGGCGAGAGCGCGCATTCCGCGCAGGTCAGCACCCGGGTACTCATTCCGAACTGGAAACACTCCGCTTCCCTTTTCATTATCACCACGCCCGACGGGGCGAATCTGCCGGCATCGGCTTCGGAAGCCAACTTCCCGGTGCTGGTCCGGCTCAACGCCGAGTGCTTTGATTTCACTCAGGCCCGCGCCGATGGCGGGGACATCCGCTTTGTAACAAGCGACGGTGCCTTCCTGGCGCATGAGATCGAGCAATGGGATCCGGCCGGCGGAACCGCCGCCATCTGGGTGCGAATTCCACGCATCCAAGGCAATGCCAAACAGGAAATCAAGATGCGTTGGAGCAGCGCCGACGCGCTCAACACTTCTAACGGACCCGCCGTATTCAATGCCGATAATGGCTTTGTCAGCGTCCTGCATCTCCACGACGCTGCGACGGATTCAGCCGGCTCAACGGTTCCCGCCGACGCCGGCACGACGGCGGCCAAGGGAGTGGTCGGCCAGGGCCGGCACTTCGTGGCGGGACAGGGAATCAACTGCGGGATCGACCTCACGAATTTTCCAACCGGCTCCAACCCGCATTCCACGGAAGCATGGTTCCGCGACAACGCGACCCGTAACACCCTGCTGGGCTGGGGACTCTCCATACCCCAAGGCCAAGTGGTGATGCAGGTAGCCAGTCCGCCTCGTCTTAACGTGAATTGTTGGGGGGGCGGAAATGTTGCCGGAGGCAGCACCCTCACACTGGCTCAATGGGTTCACGTGGCCCACACATATAAAAACGGCGAGGCTCGGCTATATGTGAATGGCGTGCTAGATAACAGCAGCAAGGGTGGCAGCATGAACATCCCCACTCCCGTGCAAATGTTTGTCGGCGGCTTTGGGCGCCGTTACGACTTTGCCGGCGACCTCGACGAGGTGCGTGTCTCCAAGGTGACCCGTTCCGCCGACTGGATCAAAATGGCATACGAGAACCAGAAGCCGACGCAGACACTGGTGGGCATTCTATCGAAGCCGGGGGAGGCCTTTGCGGTTTCACCTGCGAGTGTCAAGGTGGATGAGGGTAAGAGCGTGACGGTTAGCGCCCAAGCCGGCGGTGCCCAGAAGGTTTACTGGACTCTCAAGAAAGACGGTGTGGAAACTGTCGTCGCCGTGGACCGGTTTTCATATACGCTGGATGCCGGGCGCGTGACAGGCGATCAATCATTCACCCTGCAGTTCAAGGCGGTGTATGCCAATGGCGTCAAGACCAAGGACATACCCGTGACGATCCATGACAGCATTCCCGATCCGCTATTCACCCTGAAGTCGCAGTCACAGTGGAATGGACGCGATCCAATTGAAGTCGTGCCGGTGATCAGCAACTCAAGCGCGATGAAGGATAAAGGTGCCGGCGAATTGAGCTACAACTGGACCGTCTCGGGCGGGGCTGTGATCAAGCAGATAGCGCCAGACAAGTTGATTCTCAAACGCTCGCAATACAGTGGTCCGCTTACCGTAAGAGTGGCCATTGATAATGGCGGGACCGCCTGCGTAGGCACGGCATCGATCCTGGTAACAGAGCCGGTTGAAGATGCATGGGTCCAACGGATAGCGGAGAAAGACGAAAAGCCCGAGGATGGCCAGTTCTATGCACGTGATGACAAGAACGAGGGCACGATCCATTTCAACGGAACGCTGTCCAATGCTGCAGAATCGGTGTATCTAAAACTCTACGCTGATGATAAGCTCATCAACACCGAGACCCTGAAGCCTGCCGCGGATAACGCCTATGCCTTCACTGTCAAAATCAAGGCAGGCTTGATCAAATACAAAGTTGAGTTCGGGACTATGACCGGCGGGACCCAGTCGGTATTGCAGACGGTCAACAACTTGGTCTGCGGTGACGCCTATTTGATCGACGGGCAATCCAACGCACTCGCGCTTGATACCAACGAGAAGTCTCCGAATGTCACCAGCGAGTGGATTCGCAGCTATGGCGGGCCGAGCGGAGCAGGTGCCGCCGGCGCTAACGGCAAGAGGCCAAACCTGTGGTCCTGCCCGGCCTGGAGGCCGTATCCGGGATCGAGCGATTACCTCGGTTGGTGGGGCATGGACCTCGCGAAAATACTCCTGGATAGGAATAAGATGCCTATCTGCATCATTCAGGCCGCGGTTGGCGGCACCCGCATTGATGAGCACAAGCGCAATGAGGCCAATCCCGTGGATCTATCAACAATCTACGGCCGCATGCTCTGGCGCGTGCGACAGGCCCGGCTGACCCATGGCATCCGCGCGGTACTCTGGCATCAGGGTGAAGCGGACCAAGGTTCGGACGGTCCCGACGGCGGTTATGGCTGGGAGACCTATCAGAATTACTTCCTGGCCATGTCAGCGGCATGGAAACAGGACATGCCCAACATCCGCCACTACTATGTGTTCCAGATCTGGCCCAACGGCTGCAGCCAGGGCAACGGCCACGGCGACATGTTGCGCGAGAAGCAGCG
>JBILFE010000540.1:0-3347 GCA_044351705.1 Luteolibacter sp.
TTTTTGCGGTTGATGAGGGTGATGAGGTAGCCATTGTTGGCGAGCGGGGCGATGCCTTTGAGAGCCAAATCTTCAAACGGGTTTGCCTCCGGGGCATTGGGCGCTGGCGGCGGTTTGGTGGTGAAAGGCGAGTTGGTCCACAAGCCTGCGTACTTGGTGAGCGCGGCTTTTTTGGGAAGTTCCGCCGCGTCCAAGCCGATCGAGGCGAGGAGCAGGAGCCAACCGAGGCGAGACAGGGAGTGCATCATGGTGGTGGGTTAGGCGGGGGATTTCAGGAAGCGGCAGGCGGCGGCACGAACCATTGCTCGATGATGGCCGTGCAGTCGATCTTGGTGTCGTCTTCCTTGTTAGGGTTGAGGCGGATGTAAGTCACGCAGCGGAGATTTTCCGGGGAATTGAGTTGGTCGAACCATTTGTAGAGGGATTCTTCGGAACCGCGCACGGTGAGCTGGACTTTGACGCGATGAAAGTAGTTGCCGGGGGTTTGGTCGGTGGGAAGGATTTTTTGGGATTTGAGTTCGAGGCTGACGTCGGACACTGCCTTTTCGGCGAGTTGTTGGAGGGAGGTTTGGACGGGTTGGTAATCGCTGGGTTGGGGTTCGTGTTCGGCAAGCCACTTTATTTGGGATTGGACTTCTTCGCGGCTGGCTTTGATCATTTCCGCAGTTTTGAGTTGGTTGACGGCTTGGGTGTGATCGCTGCGGATGGCGAGTTGTTTTTTGGCGAAGAAATTGAAGCCGAACAAATTGATCACGAGGAACCCGCCGATGGCGAAGAAGACCAGGAGCTTTTTTTCACGTGGGGACACGGGTGAGGAAGGGATAGGGGATTTGGAAGACGGGCTCCCTGATGGATAACGCCGCAGGGAAAGGGATTTGTCGGTGTGGGATGAGCGGGATGGGCTTAGTTTTTGGGTGGCATGGCATTGAAAACGAAATCCCAGCCAAGTTTGCTTTGTGAGGGTTCCGGGGTTTGCCAGACCAGACCGGCCAAGTCATTGCTTTTGCGCAGTGCCAGGCTGAACTGGTTGACGGCGGCGGGTTGTTGGGCCTCGCCGGTGAGGGTGATTTCCGAGGCGGTGATTTCCGCGGTTTTGAGGCGCATGCCGCTGTTGGGGGGGATGCAGCGCGAGACGCGGTAGAGGATGTCGACGGGTGAATAGTTCAGATCGACGGCGTGGGCGAGTTCACTCCACTTGCCGAGGTGGATTTTGTAGGCGGCGGCATCCGGGGCGGTGGCCTGGGCTTTTTGGCGCAGGGACTGGGTGCTGGCCTGGACTTTCCAAAGGTCGTAACCGAACCAACCGATCATTCCGAGATAAGCTGCGGCGGCCACCGTGCTGGCGAGGACGATATTGCGGCGGCGGCGGGCGGCGCGGCGGGCGGCGCGGACGTCGGCCGGCAGCAGTTTGCTGCGCGGTTCCGGCAGGGTGGGAGCGGGCCGTGGAGCGAGGGTGACGGGGGCGTTGAAGGCACCTTCGAGGGCGGCGGGCGAGGGCTCATCGGCGGCCGTCCACAGGATGACGTGGGCAGGGCTCAGATCGATGTCTTGCAGCGCCAACTGAATGATGGCCAGGCGGATTTCGCGCACCAGCGATTCATCCGGCATGGCGGAGGCAACCGAGGTGGCCTGGCAGTAAACGGTTTTGCCCTGGTGCGAGAGCGAGAACACCCAGCGGCCGAATTCTTTCCACACCGCCAGGCAATCGCCGGTCACGGGAAAGGCACGGGCGGAGATATCGAATTCTTTGGGGCCGCGGGTTGGCAAATCGCCATCGGCGGGAGGCCGGAGGTGGACGGAGAAAAGAGCGGTGGTTTCACCATCGCGGGCGATGACGAAGGTGTCGGTGAGTTGGCCGGCCATGGGGTCCGGGCGCATGCCGAGGCGTTCGGCGTGCATCACGGCCAGTTCGGGGAAGAGCGAATCGTCATCGCTGGTCACTTTCATGGGAATGGCCGTAATGGCCTTGACCGGGAAAAACATCACGATGTCGCCGCTGGGAATGCCGCTGAGTTGGCCGGCCCGGCTGAGCTCGGTGGCGGCGTGCAAGGTGAAACCGGTGTCGGCTTGGCCGGTCCAGATTTCCCAGCCGGTTTCGCCGGGGATGAGGAGAACTTTATCGGTGGGCTTGCTCACGGGATGATTTCTTCGAAGCGCTCGAGGAGGGCGGGTTTGCCGGTGCGGTTGCGGACGATGACGCTGATGCGGCGCTTGGCCGAGCCAGCGTAGCCGGTGCTTTCGATGCGGGTGGTAAGGTCGTTCACGGTGAAGCGTTGGGCTAAGTCCGGGCGGATCTTGGAGTCTATTCCCAAAAGATCAAGCGCTTCCTGCTTTCCTGCATCGCCTTCGAAGGGAAGGTCATCTTCGGTGTCGCGGACGCCATCGGTGCCGCACACCCTTTGGGGGATGCTGGCGGCCAATTCGACGGAGACATCGGCCGCCGCGGCGATGAGTTCGGCGGGGGCTTCGTTGAGGTCAAGGGTGCCACCGCTCCAGATGGTGAACCAGTTTTTCCAATCCGGGCGGACGGCCTCGACGAGTTCCATACCACGGACGAGGCGGACTTCATCCATGTTATAGAATGGCCGGTTGAAGGGTTGGTTGATGCGGCCTTGGCTTTCATACCAGTCTATTTCCGCACCGTTGAGCGACTCGTCATCATCCACGTCAATCCAATCGGCGAGGCTGTCGGCGATGGCTTGGGCGGCATCGAGTTCCAGGCCCCAACTGATAAACAGGTCGCGCAGCAAGGCTTTGTCATCACGCAGGATGATGGCATTGATATTGAAGCGGGCGCTTTCGGAAATGATTTTCACATCGAAGCTGCCGCCGGCGGCCTCGTCGGTCTGGTGGAGGATGGGGTCGTCACGTTTGACCACCGGGTTGGATCCGATGGCGATGCCCATTTCAGCGAACTGGCGGGCGCGCGAGCCATGGACTTTGGCGGTGGCGATTTCCATGTCAAAGGAGATGACGCGCAATGCAATCATGGTGGCCATGCCGAGGATGGCGATGAGCCAGAGGACGGCCACCAAGGCGAGGCCGCGGGGGTGGCGGGCGTGGCGCGGGGGATGGGTCATGGGGTGGCTGGGGCGGGGATGGTGATGGTTGGCGTGGTGGCGGGTTGGGTGGTGGCGGGTTGCATCATTTGGCGCAGGACGACTTCCGGGTTGAGTTTAGGCGGGATCCAGAAGATGTGGCGCATTTCCTCGCCATTGGCACCAAAGGCGAGGGTCAGTTCGAGTTGGAGGGGCAGGCGGCCTTGGATTTCCCAATCGTATTGCCACTCCAACGAGCGGCCATCGAGCACCCGCCATTCAAAGTAAGCGACGTCGTCGAGGAGTTCG
>JBILFE010000512.1:0-3547 GCA_044351705.1 Luteolibacter sp.
CGGTGGTGATTGTGGGGGTGTTCAAGGCGTCGGACCCTTCGAGGATCTCGTTTTCGTAATAGCGCAGCACGATGGAGAGGAAGCCGCTGCGGCGGCGGATGGTGGAAAGTTGGACGGCTTTGGCGATGCGCGGCTGGCCGCCCCAGGTGAAGCTCAGGGGGACGTTTTGGAGGGTGAGATCGGACAGGTATTGTTTGTTTGAATCCTGGACTTTGAGGTCGAAGCGGGTGTTGCCCGGCAAGGCGGAGAAGCGCTGGCCGAGCAGCTCGAAAAACGCCTGATGCAGCATTTCCTCGTTTTGGGATTTGACCACGGTATTGCCCAAGGCCAGCGAGGTGCGTGCGATGCCAAAGACCATGCCGATGAGGATGGTCAGCAGCAGCATGGCCATCACGAGTTCAAGCAGTGTAAAGCCCGCTTGACGAGGTTGGGCGGGGTGAGGGGTCATGGTTGGTACATGCGTCCGTAGCGCCAGGTTTCGGCGGTGCGTTCTTTGGATTCGCCGGCTTCATACCAGCGGGCGGCCACGGTGATGAGGAACATATCCTGGAGCAATTGGCCGTCTTTATTTTCGAATTTATCGAGGATGGTGATGGTGGTGGCCATTTCGATATTGGTTTTGGCGACGGCCACGGTGGTGGTGCCTTCTTCGAGGACGGGGATGGACAGGGCTTCGTCAAGGGCACTGTCGAGGATGCGGGTGATGCGCAGTTCACTTTGGGCCATTGAGGCGGCTTGGGCCATGCGGTGCAGGGCGACGGCAAAGCCAGTGGCGGCGGCACTGAAAACGGCCAGGGCGAGAATCACTTCGAGCAGCAGGAAGCCGCGCTGACCCTTGCGGGCGGGTTGGAGCGGAGGGTTCATTTGACTTCGAGCGCGGTGTCACGAATGGTGGCAGTGAGCGGATGATAGGTCGTTTCGATGTAGTTGTTACCGATGGTGATGCGGACGCCGAGGGGTTCGCACAGGCCATCCGGATCGAAGCGCCAAACGTGGACGATGCGATCACTCATCGGGAGCCAGACCTCGGTATTCCAGCGCCGGATGAAGCTCGCCATTTGCGAGTCGAGGGTGATTTGATCGTGGACCGGGGCGGCGGCACCGGGGGGTTCCATTTCAACGCGCTCGCCGCCGATGGTGTGGCCGAGGGCGGTCTTTTTTTCGTCTTGGCCGGCTTCCGCCAGCGGCAGCAAGCGCACGATGCCGGGGCGGAATTCGAGGGCATATGGCTTTTGTTGGAGAATGGAAATGGTGCGGGCGCGTTTGGCTAGCAGCTCGATTTGCCCGGCGGCATCGCGTAGCGCGCGCTCATCGGAGGAAAAGACCATGACCGCCACTGCTCCGCCAAGCAACATGGCGGCAATGGCGAGAACCATCACAATTTCAATGAGCGTGAAGCCCCGGCGAGGACTACATGTCCGAACTGATGTCATCAGCGGTTCCTTCTTGTCCGTCCTTGCCCCTGCTGATGATTTCAAAATCCGTCGCGTTTTTCTTGCTGGGGAAGCGGTACAAATACTCGCTGCCCCATGGGTCAAGCGGGACTTTATCCGAGATTCGGCTCCACATGCGCGGGACGGGGGCGGCGCTGGGTTTGTCGACCAGGGCCCGTTGCGCAGGGCTGCGCAGTCGTTGCGGACCTGGGTGACTTTGGCGGAATCGCCGATGCCGCGCATGGAGAAGATGGCACCCCCGAGGATCATCGCGATGATGCCGAGGACGATGACCATTTCAAGGAGGGTGAAGCCGGCATTGCGGCGGGTCTGGCGGGAGGGATGTTGGAGTTTCATGGATGCAGGAGGGGGGCGCGGCTTCAGCCTTTCATGAACGGAAACACCATGCGACTCAAAAATTGTCGGAAGAATCATTTTATCAGGCCGGAATTTGCGCGCCGGAGCACGGGCCCGCCGCATCCCGCCGCATCCGCGGCAACCCGCAACGGTCTAACATGCTCGCGGCCGCCCCTTGCAATGCAAACAGGGTGATTGGCTCGGGTGGAATCGGATGTCACTGCCGCAGTCAACAAGGTAATGACTGGCATTATGTTTATGTCAGTCAGCCATGCCGCCCATGCAGCGCTAAACATCCTGTCTGTGCCAAAGTCCTTGCCAGGTCGCCGGGGGCTTGGCATGCTGTGGTCCTCACCCCATCATGAACCCAGTCCTCATCATCGGAGCCGGCGGAGTCGGCAGTGTCGTTGCCCACAAATGTGCCATGGTTCCGGAGGTTTTCGGTGCCATCACCCTGGCGTCACGGACGCTGGCGAAGTGCGAGGCCATCGCCGCGCAAGTCAAACGCCGCACCGGGCGGGAGCTGGCCACGGCACAGGTGGATGCCGATGATGTGCAGCAGACTGCGGAGCTGATCCGGCGCACGGGGGCCAAGCTGGTCATCAATGTGGCGCTTCCCTATCAGGATTTGTCGATCATGGACGCGTGTTTGGCTGCCGGTTGCGACTACATGGACACCGCCAATTACGAGCCGAAGGAGGTGGCCAAGTTCGAGTATTCATGGCAGTGGGCGTACCAGCAGCGCTTTGCCAAGGCCGGCCTCGCCGCGTTGTTAGGTTCGGGTTTCGACCCCGGGGTGACCAATGTGTTCACCGCCTGGGCCCTCAAACATCATTTTGATGAAATCCACACCCTCGACATCATCGACGTCAACGGTGGCAACCACGGCAAGGCGTTTGCGACCAATTTCAACCCGGAAATCAACATCCGCGAGGTGACCGCGCCCTGCCGCCACTACGAGGGCGGCGAGTTTGTGGAGACCGCGCCGATGTCGCGGCATCAGCCATTCACCTGCCCGCACGGGGTGGGCACCTATGAAATCTATCGGATGTATCACGAGGAGTTGGAATCCCTCGTCGAACACCTCCCGAGCCTGCGCCGCGCCCAATTCTGGATGTCCTTTTCGCCTAACTATTTGAAGCACCTCGAAGTGCTGCAAAATGTGGGCATGACGCGGATAGACCCGGTGGTTTTCCAAGGGGTGGAAATCATTCCGCTGCAATTTTTGAAGGCGGTGCTGCCAGATCCCGGCGACCTGGGCAAGTCCACCACCGGCAAAACCTGCATTGGCAACGTCATCACCGGCGTCAAGGACGGCCAAGCCAAGGCGCTATACATCTACAACATCTGCGACCACGAGGCGTGCTTCGCGGAAGTCGGCTCACAGGCGATTTCCTACACCACGGGTGTGCCCGCCATGCTCGGTGCCAAACAATTGCTGGCGGGTGCATGGCGCCAACCCGGCGTCTGGAACATGGAACAGCTCGACCCCGATGGCTTCATGGCCGATCTGATGGACCACGGCCTGCCGTGGCAATGCCGCGAATTGACCCAGGCCCAGGCCGAGGTCTTTCAAGTCGCCGAGTCATCATAACCCTCATGGAGAGGCGCTTTTTTTTAAAATCTTCTGAGATTTGCCTTGCGCGGGTCTGCCGCCGCCACCATCTTTGCCCCGTGAACCGTCGCAAAAAACTAATATTATGGGCAACTTCGGTATTTCTTGCCAGCTCGTCGATGGGCTTTGCGCAGCTTGGGGC
>JBILFE010000173.1:0-6900 GCA_044351705.1 Luteolibacter sp.
AAAGGTCGGTTCCCATGGTGTTGGAAAGCGCCCAGCCCAGCACCTTGCGCGAATTCCAGTCCATCACCGCGCACAGGTAGGCGTGGCCTCTGGGCATTGGCACGTAGGTGATGTCGGCGCACCATACATGATCGGGCCGCTGGATGGCGAGGTTGCGCAGCAGGTAGGGATACTTGCGGTGTCCGTCGTCCGGAATGCTGGTCCGTGGCTTGCACCAGATCGTCTCCTGGCCCATTTCGCGGCGCAGTCGTGCAACCCGCTTGCGATCCGTCCTGATGTCGTAATCGCGTGCCAGCACCGTCACCAGACGGCGACTTCCAAGGCATGGATCGATCATGTAGACCTCGTCCAGCAGCCGTTTAATGCGGATGTCTTCCGGATCCTCTTCCACGGGTTTGTAGGTCACCGTTGAGCGCGCCACACCTAACAACTTGCATTGTCGCCTCATGCTGATTTTGGGATTCTTTTTGTCCACCAACTCGACGCGATCCCTCACAGACCGAGTTGTTTGGACTTTTTTGTCAGCCAGTCCAATTCCACGGCCTGCTGGCCGATTTTGGCGTGGAGTTGGACGCGTTCGCGTTCGAAATCCTCGGTTTCGGTCTTGCCGGATCCGGGGCCGAAGATGCTTGCGGCGCCCTCGGCCATCTTCTTCTTCCAATCGGAGACCTGCATCGGGTGGATGTCGAAATCCTTGGAGATTTGCTGGATGGTTTTGGCACCCTTGAGCGCTTCAAGCGCCACGCGGGCCTTGAATTCGGGGTCGTGTCTTTTGCGTTTGGCTTTCATTTTGTGTGTGTTCGGTTCGGTTTACAGGCCGATCCCACACACCACAATCATAGCTTAGCTACTGGCCCGATTTTCTGGGGCCGCCTCACATTGCGGCAGGCTGCGCCCGCCACGCAGGCGTGCTATTTGTTAGAACGCTGCGCCACGGGCTCTGGCTGCTGGCGACGGCGGCAATCATGCAAATCCCGCACGCCCAGGCCAGCGACCTGCGCATGGAGGTCATCACCGCCTACAACTTTGTGGTGGATTCCAACGTGGAATCCCCCTCCACCAATGGCCCGTCGGCCGCCCATCTTGGTGTGAAAATTTACAATGACGGCGACAATCCCTTGACGGACGTTTACGTCAACATCGGCGACTTGACCACGCCCGGCACCTTTCCTTCGCGCACAGTGACGGTGAGTGGTGCTAACGGCTATTCCGGCACCTTTGCCCTGCAGATGCCGGGCGGCGCGACGGATGCCGTGCGCTATATCCCGAGTATTCCGGCGCATTCCTATGTTGCCCAGTATTTCTTTGTCACCTATCCGCTCAAGGATCCCGCTGGCAACAGCGTGGCGGGTGCCGCCCCGGATCCAACCGATGACCTGTATCTCAACTATTCCATCTGGGTCAACGCCACGGATGCCAGCACTCCGCTCAGTGTCAACAATACGACCAAGGTCACCATGCGCAACGAAATCTCCGCCATGGCTAACAAAATATGGCCCAACACGGATGGCAAGGTGCCGGATGATTATCTCAATGCCATCGAGGCCCAGCTTGGCTGGCGGCCGGACATCGCCACCCCGCGCATCCCCGGGGCGGTCGTGATGGAGGGCATCTGGTATGACCTCGGCAATGTCGGTGCCGGTTTCGACAACAACGGCGATGGAATCCCGGACCGCAACGCCTGGCTGCAACCGGCCGGCGATCCCACCAAGTTCAGTTCGCTGGGGGCCCGCCTCGTCAAGTGCTACGGCTTGGTCATCGTCAAATTAAACGATGGCACCGAGCAGCTCATTCCGTTTGAAGACCGCCTGTATTTCGAAAACATCCCTGGCAACAATCGCGGTGCCGTCGGTTTGGTCTACTACGAGTTCATCCCGCTCGATACCTCCAAGCCCACCCAGCTCAGCCCCTATCAGGAAGTCGCCTCCGGTTACGATAACGAAAAATTCAATGGCGACTACGGGGCGTCCGTCGGATCGGTGGCCGGCACGCCGCCGAATGTGGTTTTTGACAAAGACGGGCCGGCGACCATCGCCGGTGGATCTAACGCGACGTACATTCTTTCCGCCACCAGTTATGAGACGCTTGGTTCTAACAGGAACTTCGGCTGGCCGGAACTGGCGCTGCCGCTGGTGTTCCAAGACACCATCCCCAGCGGTCTGGTGTATGTGGCGGGTTCGGCCACTACCGCAGCCAACACACCCAGCGGCGCATTCACGGTCAATTGGTCCACCGACGGCGGCACCACCTGGGTCACCACCGAACCCGCCGCCGCGTCAGTCAGGGCGATTCGCTGGATCATGAGCGGCACGCTCGCCCCGGGCCAGACGGCGACCGTCCAATTCCAAGCCAACGTCCCCACCAGCTATCCCACCACTGCCGTTAGCAACACCGGCTGCTTGAAAAAAGGCACGGAAGAAAACTTCGCCTGCGATACCACCACCACCCTGGTCTCCGGCATCAACTCGATCGGCGACTTTGTCTGGCAGGATCTGAACCGCAACGGCTCTCCGGATGACGGCGCAACCGGCATCGCCGACGTCACGGTGTCGCTCTATGTTGATTCTAACGGCAACGGCTCTCTCGATACCGGCGAACCCCTTTACACCAGCACCTCCACCAATGCCTCCGGCGCCTACTTGTTCTCCGAGCTGCCGGACCGCAATTACATCGTCGTCGTCGATTCCGTGGATCCTCAGCTCCCCTATGGCTTCACCCTGAAACAAGGCGTCAGCGACCGTTTTGCCGTCAATCTGGACTCGGGGTCCACCAACCCGGATCCGGTTGATTTCCTCACTGCGGATTGGCCTTTCATCCAGGCGCTGGAAGTCACCAAGACGGTGAGCCCGACAACCTACAAGCAGGGTGAGTGGGTTACCTACAACATCGATTTAGCCAACCATTCTTCCACCGTCACCGGCAATGTCTCACCATCCCAGATCGCTTATGCTAAAGTGGTGACGGGGACGGCTGGTGCTGTCATCACCCCTGGAAACGCCGCCGGTGCGCCAAATGGGTTCAGCGCGCTCATGAGTTGGTCGGCCAACGCCGACGTGATGACTTCCGCCGCGTCAGGTTCCACCGCATTGGATTTCCCCTCGCCAAGCGGCACCATTAGCAGTGTCAGTCTCGTCTTGCGTTGTATGGTGTCGCGCACTTTCGCAAATAGCCCAACCTTGACGGTGACTCTTGCTGGTTATACCGGGATCACCAGTCCGCCGGTTATCGCTAAGGCAGCTCTCAATAATCTCGTTGGTCAATATCAGGATTTAGTGATTCCTCTCACCACTGTGCCCGCCGGTGGCTGGAACTGGACTGAACTTGCCAAATTGACGGTCGCATTGAAAGCAACAAAGAGTGGCGGGTCTGGTGAGGATGTCATCATGAACGTGGACAGCATTGGGGTTCGGGTTGTCGGCACTGCCACTACCGGCACCTATGGGCCAAGCACGATTTCGCCGCTGCCGCTGACCGATACCTACGACAGCACCAAGCTGGAGTTCATCTCGGCATCCGTCGCTCCGACGTCGCAGTCCACAGCAACGCCAACGGCTGCCACATTGTATTGGTCTGATCTCGGGGTGCTGAATGCCGGCACCAGGAAGACCCTCACGGTCACCTTTCGGGCGATCGCCCCGACGACCTCACCCCCAACAACCAGAAATACCGCCGCTGCTTCGAATGCTTGGTTCGTCTCCGGCCGCCCCACCAACAACGCTTCCAGTTACGTTGATATAGCCGTCACTGCGGCCGGATCCATCGGTGATACGGTGTTCTGGGATTTAGGCACTCAGGGTACCTACGACGGCCCAACGGTTGACATCGGGATTCCGGGCGTGGTGGTGAGTCTCTATGCGGGCACTACCCTGCTGGCCACTACAAGTACCGATAGCAATGGCAAATATCTCTTTGAAGGCCTGTCTGATGCCACCAATTACAACGTTCGGGTGCTCACATCTTCCGTGCCGTTGTCGAGTCCCACGGTAACCTACGATCCCAATGGATCGCCCTATTCGGCGGTTGGACCGGATGTGAGCATCTCCGGTTCTAACAGCAACATGTCACAGGACTTTGGATTCTCCTCATCCTCAGGTTTAATTTCCGGGACCATTTTTTACGACCTCAATGGCAATGGAGTCAGGGACCTGAATGAAAGTCCGATTCCCGGACTGACCGTCACTTTGACTGGCGGGGCGACTAGGATCACGGACGCCAATGGCTATTACTTATTTGCGGGGTTGTCGTTGCCTACGTCGCCCACGGTGACAGTCACCCCGCCGACGGGCAGCTATCGCCAGACACTGGATCCGGATCTAACTCCCGGCACTCTTGGTGGCGACAACAAGACCTCAACCGCGCTGACAACCAGCAACCGCTACGACATTAACAATGACTTTGCCTATCAGCCGACCGGCACCGGATCGATTGGCAATCTGGTCTGGCTTGATACCAACAACAACGGCGTTAAGGATACCGCTGAATCCGGCATCGACGGGGTGACGGTCCTGTTGTATCGCTCGGCGGCTACCCCCGGAACCAGTACACCCTACGCGACCACCACCACCTCCGGTGGCGGATCGTATAGCTTCAGCTCCTTGCCGGAGGACAACTACGTGGTTTATCTTCCTGCGTCAAATTTCACCACCGGCAATGCCTTGGCAGGGACTCCGCTTTCCAGCACCACCACGGTCAGTTCTGATAATCAGGTCAATAACGACGACAATGGCATCCAATCCACCACCGGTGCCGCAGTTACCAGCCCGATCATCGCCTTGGCTGCAGCGGAAAGCGATCAAACGGTGGACTTTGGCTTCACCGGCACGGGTGCCATCGGCAACCTTGTCTGGTTTGACGCCAATAACAATGGTATCAAGGACAGCGGTGAATCCGGCATCAACGGCGTGGCGGTGCAACTCTATCTGTCATCGCAAACCCCGGGCGTGGACACGCCGGTGGCCACCACCACCACGGCGGGCGGCGGCATCTATGGATTCAGCGGTCTGACCCCCGCAAACTATGTGGTCTATATTCCGGCAACCAACTTCACTGGCGTTGGTGCGCTGGTTGCCACCCCGCTTTCCAGCACCACCACCGTTTCGATAGATAACACGGTTGATAACGATGACAATGGCATTCAGACGGCCAGCGGCCTGCCGGTTATCAGCCCGGTCATCACCCTGTCGGCGGCCGCAACCGACACCACCAAGGACTTCGGCTTCACCGGCGTCGGCTCGGTTGGCGATTTCGTGTTCTACGACCTCAACGGCAACGGCCAGCAGGACTTCAATGAACTGGGCATCGCCAATGTCACCGTGAATATCTTCCTCGATAACACCGGAGGCGTTGGCGGAACCCCGGATGGCGTGCCGGACAGCCCAACACCCGTGGCCACCGCCGTCACCGCCGATGGCACCGACCCGGATTACCCGGCTGGCTTCTACCGCTTCGATAATCTCGCACCCGGCACCTATTTTGTGCAAGTCGATACAGGGTCACCCTCATTGGCCGGGTTGACCTACACATCCGATCCGGATCGTGACGGCGTTCCTGTTGGCTCACTGCCGGCCTTGCCTGCTGGCGACTACGCGGATTCCTATGTGGCGGTCAGTTCCGGCTCTAACTATTCAGGGGCTGATTTCGGCTATCAGCCGCCCGGATCCATCGGCGATTTCGTCTGGCTCGACTTGAACCAAGATGGCGTCCAGGACTCCGGCGAACCCGGTATCGCCAACGTGACGGTTCATATCACCAACGGTACCACCCCCTATGATGTGACCACCGACGCAAACGGCTATTGGGGCATTGCGCTCCCAAATGGCGACTGGACGGTCAGCATCCCCGCCGCCAACTTCAGCGCAGGCGGGGCACTCGAAAACCGCGCTCCCACCTACGACGCCGATGGCCTGACCATCCCTAACAGCACAGCCGTCACCATCGCAAATGGCAACGTCACTGTCCCGGCGGGATTGGCACAGGGCAACCTCGGCATCGACTTCGGATACAAATTGAGTGGAGTCTACAGCCTCGCCGGCACCGTGGCCATCCATGACACCGGGGCACCCGGCGTCGCCGATGACGTCGATGACTTCTATGACGATGGCGTGGACATGGACGCTGGACTGCTAGACGAAACGGAATTGTCCGGCGTCGAGGTTTTCCTCTATTACGCAGGGAAGTTTGTTGGCTCGACCTATACGGACTCCAACGGCGATTATTCCTTCAGCGGTCTGGCCAGTGGTCCTTATAACGTCATTATAGGCACCACGGCAGCACCCTTGAATCATTCGGTCCTGACCACCACTACCGCCAATAACATCTCCAACAGCACGGTCAGCAACACCGCAACCTCGGTCACCCAGCAACTCACCATCACCAGCAACGTCACCCATGTCGATTTCATGTTCAACTCGACGGTGGATTATGACTACGGCGATCTGCCGGCCAGCTATGGCATGACCACCCTGGCTCAGGACGGCGCACGCCACATCATCCCGTCCGGTGGCAGCACCGTCTATCTTGGCACCGCGCCCGATGCCGACGTCAACGGCATGCCCACCGCAGCCGCCAACGGCGACGACAACACCGGCAGTGATGACGAAAACGGTGTGGTGATAAATACCAGCAGTTGGACCAACGTCACCACCAGCGGTGCCGCCCAAGTGACTGTTGTCGGCAGCGGCTGGCTGGTCGGCTGGATCGACTGGAACAATGACGGCGATTTCCTCGATGCGGACGAATTGATAATCAGCCAGGCTGTTAGCACCGGCACCCCCACCATCAACTTCAGCATCCCGGCTGGCACCATCACCTCCGGCTCACAGAGCTGGTTGTCGCGCTTCCGCGTATTCACCGCCGCGCCTGCCGTTCCCGGATTCAGTTATGAGGGCGAAGCCACCAACG
>JBILFE010000003.1:0-20940 GCA_044351705.1 Luteolibacter sp.
GGATTGAGGGCAAGTTGTCCACGCCGATGTACACCCCCACCGTCAGCGACGCCGGCGACACTGATACCACGCGGCCCGGATTCGCCCAGCGCGGCAACACCTACATGGCGTTGCGCAATATCCTCGACGACCCATCCGTCCCGGTTAGCACCCTCCAACCCAAATACCAATACTTCGGCCTGGCCTCGGAATTCCGTAACCTGACTCTAACCGGAAGACTCGATTACGATCACTTCGATCCGGTCCGCCTCTCGTTGGTCGGCGAGTACATCAAAAACCTGGCCTTCGACAAAGCCGCCATCGACCAGCGGGCGGTCAACAACATCGGTTCCGCGGGTGCCTTTGATGGCGGCGACACCGCCTGGAACCTCGCCTTTCAAGTCGGCAAGCCCGCACTCGACGCTTTCGGCGATTGGCAGGCCGGCCTCGGCTACCGTTATGTTGAGTCCGATGCCGTGGTGGACGGCTTCACCGAGTCCGACTTCGGCGGTGGCGGCACCAATGTGCAGGGCTTCGTCCTGGGCGGTAACCTGGCACTTTCCAAAGCCGTGCGCTGCGGTGTGCGCTGGATGAGTTCCAACGAAATCATCGGGCCTCCGCTCAAATCCGACATCCTTCAGATCGACCTCCATGCCAAGTTCTAACCCTATCATGAAAATCATTGCCAAACTCCTGGTCGCCGTTGTTCTAACAGGAACGGGAAGCGCCGCCGAGGCACCCGATCCCACGCAAAAAATCCGTGGTCAGTTGCGCAGTGTGATGCTCCAACTGCGCACCGCGCAAACTGAAAACGCCAACGCCCAGGCTGCCCTGGCAGCCGCCGAGCAAAACAACAAGGATCTCGCCGCCAAACTCGCAGAGGTGGAGAACCGCAACGCCACCCTGGCCAAACAAGCGGTTACAGACAAGGCCGCTGCTGACAAAACCATTGCCACTCTCGAAGGCCGGCTCGTGGATCGTGACAAGCGCATCGGCGAGTACTCCGAGGCACTCGAAAAGTGCAAAGCCGGTTACCAGCAAGCGGATGGTATCGCCCGTGCCAAGGACGCGGAATGCACCAAACTCGCGGCTGAGATTGTGGAGCACAAGCGCACCATTGCGGATCGTGAGGCAAAAAACATCGCCCTCTTCAACATCTCCAACGAGATTCTCAAGCGCTATGAAAACTACGCCCTTGGCAAGGCCCTGACTGCCCGCGAGCCGTTCATCGGTACCACCCGCGTCAAGGTCGAATCCCTCGTCCAAGGCTATCATCATCAAATCCTTGATAACCGGATGCGTGCGCCCAAGCCAAACCCATCGCCATGAAGCCCGGACGCTTTCATTTCAACAAACCGTCAATTTTCGGCGCTTCACTGCGCTATGGAGCATCCGCCTGTACTGGCTTCACCATTCTCATCAGCGGCCTCAGCGCGGACGCGGGCGACATTCTCCGTGGTGGCCGGACGGGATCTAACACACCGGCCGGTGCCGGGGCCGGGGCCGGCATGGGTGGCGCCGTGCCGGCTTCCACCGATGCCGCCCGTCTCAACGCGCAAAACACCCTGGCCCGCACCTCCCAAACGCTTGCGGCGATGCGTGCCATGCAAACCGCCGCGCACACAGCCGCCATCATCAGCGCCAACAACAGACTCGGGAATAATCCGGCCAATCCCGCCCTGGCCCTTCCCAGTGTGCCTAACGGACTTGCCGCCGGCGGTTTGCAGGTCGCCCCAACAGCCGCCATCGATCCCACCCAATGGAGCGGAGCGCAACTCCCCACCCAGACGGTTGCCGCAGATGGTCGCACTCAAGTCACCGTCAAGCAGACAACCCAGCAAGCCTTGCTCAACTGGCAGACCTTCAATGTTGGCAAACAAACCACTCTAACATTCGATCAATCCGCCGGCGGGGAAACCTCCAGCCAGTGGATCGCCTTCAACAAGGTGAGCGATCCGAGCGGCAACCCGACCCAAATCCTCGGTTCGATCAAGGCCGACGGCCAGGTCTATATCATCAACGGCAACGGTATCATCTTCGGCGGCAGCAGCCAGGTGAACGCACGCAATCTAACTGCCTCTTCGCTGCCGGTCAACCTCAACCTGGTCAAGCAGGGTCTGCTCAACAACCCTGACGCGCAGTTCCTGTTCTCGGGCCTCAGCGTGCCAGGTGGTGCCGACGGCACGCCTAACTTCGATCCCGGCCCGCCCCCGGCTAGCGGACGTTATGGCGACGTCACGGTGCATACGGGCGCACAGCTTACCAGCCCCGCCGCCAGCGGTGGCAACGGCGGCCGGATCATGTTGGTCGGCCCTAACGTGACCAACGCCGGCACCCTCTCCACCGAGTCCGGTCAGACCATCCTTGCGGCGGGCCTGCAAGTAGGGGTGGTGGCGCACGACGGCAGCGACCCGAGTTTGCGCGGGCTTGACGTATGGGTCGGAGCGCTCGGCGACTATGCCGGAGTGGTCAGCAATACCGGCCTCATCGAGACCCTAACAGGGAGTTCGTGGCTGGCCGGGCGCCAAGTGGACCAACTGGGGGTAATCAACAGCAGCACCTCGGTGAACCTCAACGGACGCATCGATCTGAAGGCCAGTTATGGAGCGGTTGGCAATCCGAATTTTGACAGCGCGACCGAAGTGGGTGCCGGGGGGCCGATGTTTATCAACCAGTTCACCGGCGTGGTGAATCTGGGCCAGGACAGCGTGGCACAAATCCTGCCGGATTACGCGAGCAGCAAGGCGGTGCCAGGGACGGCCCTGCCGGAGCGATCGCAGGTGAACATCGAAGGTTTGGCGGTGCACTTTGACCGGAACTCGGTGTTGTTAGCACCCAACGCCAAAGTGGCGGTGCGGGCGGGCACCTGGCCCTACAAGGATACTGACGGCAATCGCACCATCTTTGACGCCAGTAGCGCCGCGGACACCGCGCTGTCCAACTACTACAGCGGAACCAACCCCTACTTTTATTTCGATGCCGGGCAGATCTATCTGGATGATGCATCGATCATCAGCGTGGCGGGCAGCGCGGATGTGTTTGTGCCGCTGTCACAAAGCATCCTCACCGTGCAGTTGCGCGGCCCGGAGTTGGCCGATTCTCCACTGCAACGCGACACCAACCTGCGCGGGGCCGACCTCAGCGTGGATCTGCGCAATACCGGAACCTATGACGGCAAATATTGGATAGGCACGCCGCTGGGAGATCTCACCGGGTTGGCCGGACTCATTGAGCGCAACGCCGCCCAACTCACCGTTGTGGGCGGCGACATCACGCTGCAAGCCGGTAGCTCCGTGGTGGTCGGCAAAAGCGCCACCCTTGATGTGTCTGGCGGCTATTTCCAACACGAAGGCGGCTTGGTCAAGACGTCCATGCTCATGTCCAATGGCCGCCTGGTCGCGATTAAGGATGCCATACCCGACCGGATTTACGACGGCGTTTTCACGGGCAGCACGACTTTCAGCAACTCCAAATGGGGCGTCTCGGAGACCTTTCTAACGCCCTTGTTTGCTGGCAGCCTGCAACAAGGCTATGCCGAGGGCGCGGCTGGCGGAACCCTGTCGATTACGGCTGCAGGCATGGCTCTCGACGGCACCTTGCGCGGCCTAACGGTGCAGGGACCCCGCCAGCGCTCGAACCCGCCGGGACCCAGCGTGCTGGCGCTAAACTTTGAAGCGGAAAAGACGGTGCAAATTCCCGGCAGTGAGGCCATCAATTATATCAAGTACTCACCGACTCCGCCTGCCATCGTATTTGCAAAGGCCACTGCCAGCGTGGAGACACCTGCCTTTGTGTTGGTAGGAGACTCGCCGTCGGCATTGCCTGGCACACGGCTGACATCCGTCGTGCTAGCGCCGGATTTGCTAGAGTCACAGGGCTTCGGAACACTCGAGATTGCCAACCCGGACGGCTCGATCACGGTGCCCGCCGGTGTCACCCTCGCGGCAGCCCCCAAAGCCACCCTCACCCTGGCAGCGGCCAATCTGACAATCGACGGCGCGATCAGTGCGCCGGGAGGCAAGCTCGACTTCACCACCTATAACATCTCGCCTTCTTTCGCGACTGAATATTCGATCCTCAACCCCTCCGGATCGGTGCCCTATCCGCTGCCTGTTGATGATCGGGGACTGCTGGTGCTCGGGCGTGATGCCATACTGTCAACCTCCGGACGGGTCACCGACGATTTGGCCAGGAGCAAGGCAGAGCCGGGGCTGTCGGGCGCGTCAATTGTGATCGATGGCGGCACGATCAGCATGCGATCCTACAATGCAACGCTGGCCGGCGGTTCGGTGATCGATGTTTCCGGCGGCGTCTATATGTCCGACAAGGGAGCGATGCGTTATGGCAAGGGCGGCGCTATCTCGGTTCTTACCGGGACGGATGCGGGGTTCGCCGGAGTGATCGGCGGCACCCTCACGCTGGGCTCCACCCTCCGCGGTTACTCGGGAACCACCGGCGGCATGCTGAGCATCCAGGCCAGCTTGATCCAGGTGGGCGGCTCCGCCATCCCGGGCATGCTATATCTATCAGAAAATACATTTCGCACCGGCGGCTTCACGAAATATTCGCTCACCGGCGTGGGTGCCGCCGCCGCGGCCACTCCGCCGCCCGGGCAATTTGAGTCCTACGTGCCCGCCATCACGATCGCGGCTGACACCCGGATCCTGCCACTGGCGGAAAACCTCGTCGCGGTGGCCAATCCTGCGCCTGGCGGGACCATCGGGCTCCAACCGTTTGTCAATGACGCCGGTTTGCGCACGCCTGTTAGTTTGGCATTCACCGCGCTGGGATCCGACGATCCTTTCACCCTCGACCGGCTTGAGGCGCGTGGCGACATCGTGATGGGTGCTGGCGCGTCGATCATCACCGAGCCGGGTGCCAGTGTGTCATTCAAGGGCGGTACTGTCACTTTGTTAGGTACGGTGGCGGCATCCGGCGGCAGTATTTCGGTGACAGGAGCCGGCACCTTCCCGCTCACCACCGCCCAGCGCATCAACGTCACACAGGCGCTGCCAACCGTGCATTTGGGCGCTGAGGCGCGGCTGTCGGTGGCAGGCACCGTGTTGCTTAAACCGGATGTGTTGGGCCGGCGCATTGGCACCGTGTTCGGCGGTGGGGCCATCTCTCTATCTGGTAACATCGTGGCGGAAAACGGCTCGTTGCTGGATGCGGCGGGCACCTCGGGCATTCTGGATTTCAATCCTGCGGCGGTGGCCGGCGGTGCAACCCAGTCCCGTGGCGGTGTGAGCGGCCTCACCTCTGCCCCGGTCTACATTCAGGGCATCGCCACCCGCGTCGATAGCGGCGGCGGCGTCATTGATCTGAGCGGCTCGCAGATGCTGCTCTCCGATGCCACGTTGCGCGGCGGCGCGGGTGGTCCCACCGCCACCGGAGGTCAATTGTTGGTTTCCTCCGGCCGCTATTATAGTGAAGGACAATCGCGCACCAACGCCGACATTAATTTAACTGTAAGCCAGACCGGGGATGTCATCGTCAATCCCGCCGCTGCCATGGGCGTGGGCATCGGCCTGTCGGACCATAACGGCAATGCCATTGGCAACGCCGGCGTATTTTCGTTAGAGCGCTTCACCGAGGGTTCCTTCGCCTCGCTCGGTCTCGGCAGCAAATATATTTCCAACGCCACGCCGATCCCCTACGGTGGCAATGTCGAATTCCGTGGTCCGATTGATTTGACCGTGGGTGGAGCGCTGCGTCTGGCAGCCGGTGGGGTGGTTCGAGCGGACGCCAGCGTCACCATCCACGCGTCCTACATGGCACTCGGGCAGGATTTTCGCACGCCGCAGAATCCCGACGACGTGTTTTTGTTATTCCAACAGGACCCGGCGTTTCCGAGCAACGAACACACCTTCGCTCCGACCTTCGGCACCGGCAACCTCACCTTCGATGCAGCGCTCATCGACGTGGGCACGCTCTCGCTGCAAAACATCGGCCGCGCTGATCTAACATCCATCGGCGGCGATATCCGCGGCAACGGCACCCTCAGCATCGCCGGTGATCTAACCCTCACCGCCGCGCAGATCTATCCGACCAGCCTGGCGGCGTTCTCCATCTTCGCCTATGATCATGCGGGCGTCGGCGGGTCCGTCACGATCCGCGCGTCGGGCAGCGGTGCAATACCGCTTTCGGCCGGTGGCCATCTGGCGATTTACGCCTCGTCCATTGTGCACAGCGGGGTGTTGCGGGCACCGATGGGCACGATCCGCCTTGGCTGGGATGCTACCGACCTCGATCCCGCCACCAGTGCCATCGACAAGCCATACAATCCGATCGCGGGGTCCACCATCGCGCCGCCGGTGACTGCCAATCTGATATTGGATGGCACCAGCATCACTTCGGTGGCGGTGCCTGCCGGTTGGCTGGCACCCTTCGGGAACAGCCCGGATGGCCAATCATGGATCGACCCGCGCGGCGTCAACGTCACCCTATCAGGATTGCCGGAGAAATCCGTGATCATCTCCGGCGGAAGTGTCAACATGCAGGCTGGCGCTGTGGTGGACATCAGCGGCGGCGGTGACCTGCTGGCCTCGCGCTGGGTGGCAGGCAACGGCGGTAGCATGAATTTGCTAGGCGCGGCGACCGCAGCTTGGGGCGCGGGCACCGAATATCAACCAGGTGCGCTGGTGACCTATAGTGGTGCCACTTGGTCGGCACGCGTCCGTCACAGCGGGCAGACTCCGCTGATTGGCCTATATTGGTCGAAGGTGGCGGATTCCTATGCGATCATTCCCTCCGCCTCCATGGCGGTCGCTCCCTATAACTCGTTCAACACCGGATCCAACGCCAAGTCATTGGCCAGGGATCCGGGTTATGTGAGTTCCGGCCTTGGAGTCGGCGACACGATTACTCTCGTTGGATGCCCATCCCTGCCTGCCGGCACTTATACCCTGCTGCCCCGCCGCTATGCCATGCTGCCAGGCGCATTCCTCGTCACCCCTCAAAGTGGCGGTGAAACCGGTGTGATTGCGGCCCCGGATGGATCATTCCGCGTTTCCGGATATCTCGGCAACCGTTTCAATCAGCCTGCTGGGACCCCGGTGGTGCTCGCCCGCTTCAAGGTGTCGTCTGCGGCGGTCATCCAAAGCCGCGCCAATTATGAGTCCTATTCGGCCAACGCATTCCTCGGCGGCATCGCCACCCAACTCGCCCTCGCCAGCCCGCAACAACTCCCTAACGACGCGGGCTACGCCGCGTTGCATGGCAACTCCGCCCTTCGCCTCGACGGTATCCTGCGCACCCAGGCATCCGGACTCGGCGCCACGGTGGACGTCAGCAGTTTCTCCAACATGGTTCTAGCAGGCGGATATGCTGCGGATGCGTCCGCCGGCAGCGTGGTGCTGCAAACCTCGGTGCTCTCGTCATGGCAGGCGGACAGCCTGCTGATCGGCGGTGTCCGCCGCCGGGACGGCGCGGGGGCCACCGTATTGGATGTCCGCACCGCCAGCATCACCCTCGATAATCCAGGCGGCGACCTCTCAGCGGCCGATGTTACACTGGTATCTAACAGTAGTATGACAGTCTCGGGAGGATCCTCGCTCAGCGCCACCGGCAAATCCACCGCGGTGGCGGAGACCATGACGGTCACGGGCGACGGCACTTTGCTGCGGGTGAGCATGGATTCCACGGCCGCGGTCACGCGCACCGGAGTAACCGGCTCGGCGGTGCCGCTCATGACCATGGGTTCCTTGGTGAAGCTGAGCGGCGCATCGCTCATTCTGGATTCCACCTATGGCACCGCGCTGGCCGCAGACGCGGCACTCGACGCGAACCATCTCACACTCGGCAGCGGCCAGATCAGCGTGGTCTTGGATGGCGCGGGCGTCCTTCCTAACAACCCGGCGGTCGATCCCCATCTGGTCCTGCAAGGGGTGACTCTCGGCAATGTCCTGCAAGCGCAGGACCTCTCGCTGAGGAGCTATCGGAGCATTGATATTTATGGCAGCGGCGTTGTGGGTGGCACGCACCTCGAGCACCTCACATTGGCTGGCAGCGGCGTGCGCGGATACGGCCAGGCGGGCGGCAATGTGGTGATTCGCGCGACGGAGGTGACCATCGAAAACCCGTCACAAGCGGCATCACTAACACCCGCCGCCGTGACATCCGGCAACCTGCAAGTGGATGCCACCACGATCCGCCTGGGTGCCAACACGATCACCGTGTCGGGCTATCAGGATTTGGTGCTCAACGCGGCCACCGCCATCATCACCCAAGGCATCGGTTCATTTTCCACCGCAGGTGACCTGCATGCAAACACCCCGCTCATCACGGGTGACGCGGGTTCCACGTATGCGATCACAGCTTCCGAGGCGATGGTTCTCACTCGCGGTGGTGGCATCGCCCGGGCGACCGACGTGTTGGGCGCGAGCCTGACCCTGCAGGCGGCCACGCTCGCCGCCAACACCGATATCCTGCTGCCCAGCGGACAACTGACGCTGCGCGCCAGCGCCGGCAACGTGAGCGTCGGCGGCAATCTATCCGTGGCGGGTACGTCGAAGAAATTCAACGATCTCACCCGCTATGCCGACGCGGGATCCATCACCGTGGAATCACGCAACGGTGAGGTGGTTCTAACGAGCACGGCGACGGTCTCGGTTGCGGCGGCCAGCGGCGGGGGCAACGCCGGTACGCTCAACATTGCGACGGCCCAAGGCACGTTTGCGAGCGCCGCCACGCTCAGTGGGCACGCGGCGCAAGGGTTCAGCGCCGGCGCTTTCACGTTAGACACGGGATCTCTAATCGCCAGCGGCAACGGATCGCTCGCCGCCCTTAACAGCGCATTGGATGGTGGCGGTTTCACGGCCTCGCGCGAGTTCAGGGTCCGCAGCGGGGATGTGACCATCGACCATGCGATTCACAGCCACGACTTTACTCTCACCGCGGATCAGGGCAGCATTCTGGTCACTGGGGAAATCAATGCCTCCGGCAAAACGGGCGGCTCCATTTCGCTGGCAGCCCATGGCTACCTGACGCTCGCGCCGGGTGCCAAACTCAGCGTCGCGGCGGACGTGTTTGACAGCGCGGGCAAAGGCGGGAAAATCCTGCTGGAAGCCGGCACCCAACGCGACGCAGTGGCCAATACCAATGCCTTGCTCGATCTCCAACAGGGCGCGAGCCTAGATCTATCAGTCGGTGAGTACGTCGCCGGCAGCTACGACCAACCCGGCTCCAGCGCGTTTGCGGGGAAATTCACCGGCACCCTGCATTTGCGCGCGCCGCGCACTGCGGCCAATAACGACCTGCGGATCGATGCGATCGACAGCACGATCAGCGGTGCCTCCTCGGTCGTCGCGGAAGGCTTCATGGTGTACACGCCTGCCGGCGGGGTCCTCAACATCGCGCAGCGCAACCTCATCAACACCGATGCCACCCATTTCCTCGGCGCCGCCGGCGTGGGCAATACCAACGAAGCCGCCATGCGCGCCAGACTGTCAGGCGGGGCGGCGGCCGGCCTCGACGCGCTGCTGGTCATCGCCCCTGGCGTGGAAATCATCAACCCCACCGGCGACCTCACGCTGGGGCTGGCCAACATCACCGGCACCACCAACACCGAAGCACTCGCCACCGCCGACTGGGATCTGTCGCAATTCCGCTACGGCGCGCGCAGCGCCCCCGGGGTACTGACCCTGCGGGCGAATGGTGATCTGATTTTCAACAACACACTCAGTGACGGGTTCACACCCATCGCCCAGGGCAGCGCACAACAGTTCGCGGACAATGGCCACTCGTTGATGTGGATGGCCACGCTGAGGACCCTATCTAACACTCTGCCCGCCAACACCCAATCGTGGTCCTACCGTCTGACCGCGGGAGCGGATACCAACTCCGGCAACTTCCGCAGCGTCCTGCCGGTGAATGTTCTCGACACGACGCAACCCGCCAGGGGCTCGGTGATCGTCGGAGAGTTCTATCCGGCTATTCCTAACAGACAGGAAACCGGCATTTCAGCCGCGGTTGGCCCCGCAGGCCAAACCGCCGACACGATCCGGATATCGACCACCACGACCAACCGCGGCAGCCGCTTCGAAGTGATCCGCACCGGCACGGGCGACATCACCATCAGCGCCGGTCGCGACGTGCAATTGCGCAACACGTTTTCCACGATTTACACGGCGGGGGTGGCCTTGCCGGTGCCCACCACGGTTTTCAGCGCAAACGACTTCGTCCTGCCGGTGCTGCCGACCACGGTCAACAGCCACCCTGGCCAATCGGCGGGCGGCCTGGACCTGGGTGTGGTCCAACAGTTATATCCTGCGGCCTGGTCGATGGCGGGTGGCAATATCTCGATCATGGCCCAGTCCAACATCGGTCGTTATACGCTGGTCAACGACGTGCTCACGGTCGATTCCAGCCGCCAGATGCCCACCAATTGGCTCTATCGGCGCGGATATGTGGATTCATCGACCGGCCTGTTTGCCAGCGATGGGGGATTCGGCACCAACCCGAATCTACAAAATGCCAGTAATATCAATGACAAGGCGACATCCACTACCTGGTGGATCGACTATAGCAATTTCTTTCAGGGGGTTGGCACGCTTGGCGGCGGCAATGTGAGTCTGGCTGCCGGGCATGATATCGTCAACGTGGACGCCGTGGCACCTACCAACGCGCGCATGCCGGGACGCATGAAGAACCCCGACTTCGGCACCGTGGCCGGCGCCTCCGAATATCTGAATGTGGCGCCAGATGCGGTGAAGCTGTTGGAACTCGGCGGCGGCGATGTAAGCGTGACAGCCGGCAGGAATATCGACGGCGGCATGTACTATGTCGAACGGGGGCATGGCGAACTGGACGCTGGCGGCAGCATCACCACCAATGCGGCCCGTACGCCATCGCTGGGCATCCTCGACGGATCCGCCCCGCTCGATCCACTGACCTGGTTGCCCACCACGATGTTTGTCGGCAAAGCGCAATTTGACGTGAGCGCTCGTGGCGATATTATATTAGGTCCGGTGACCAATCCGTTTTTGTTGCCGCAGGGCCTGAATAACAAATATTGGTATAAGACGTATTTCTCCACATATGCCGCGGATGCGGGGGTGACGGTGTCGTCCTATGGAGGCAGCGTGACGCATCGCACGGAGATCAACCTGCCGGACGGCGCGTCGTCGCGCTCGCTGTTGGATGTTTGGTATGGCACGCAGAATCTATTCACGGGGCTGGGATCGGCGTACAATGCCTCGAATTTCCAACCCTGGTTGCGCTTGGCGGAAGCGGATCTGGGAACCTTCAGCAGCGCGTTGAGCCTGGCCGCCCCCAAGCACCACAGCACCTCGTTTGGCGGGGATGTGAATCTTGTTGGAAGTTGGACCTTGGCCCCCTCAGCCGTGGGCACCCTCGAGTTGGCAGCCACCGGGAGCATCGTCGGTTTGCACAACACGGGACCGGGCCGCTTGAACGGGCGCTCCGTGCAAGTCTGGACGTCGGCGGTCATCAATGTTTCGGATGCCTCACCGACGGCCATCCCGTCACTAGCCACGCCGCTGGCCTATCAGAACATGGTCGGCCGGTCGCGGGTGGCAGCGGTGCAAAGCCTCGTGAATGTCTTGCAAAACGTCAACCTCGCGCTCAATGAAACCGGATCCATCCTTGGGGTGGCCGGCTCCAGCGAGGTGAAACAAGCGCTGCACGCTCCCGGATTGCTGCACGCTGGCGACGCCAGCCCCGTCCGGCTTTACGCCACGGGCGGCGACATCACCGGAGTGAAGCTCTTTTCACCCAAGGCAACGCAAATCACCGCCCGGCGCGACATCACGGACGTCGCGTTCTATCTGCAGAATGTATCCGCAGAGGATATCTCCCTGGTTTCCGCAGGCCGCGATGTCATTCCCTTCAATGAAAACGCCGGCATTCGTGCGCTCGCCAATGATATCACACGGGGCAATGTGGTGGGCGACACGGCGGGCAGTACGGCCGCCGGGGACAGCACCAGCGCGCTGGCTGGGGACATCCAGATAAACGGAGCGGGGGTGCTGGAAGTCATCAGTGGCCGCAACCTCGACCTGGGTTCGGGTGCCAACTTCACTGACGGAACCGGCGTGGGCATCACCAGCATCGGCAACCTGCGCAATCCAAATCTGCCGTTCGCCGGTGCCGACATCATCGCCTTGGCGGGAGTCGGGGCCGCAGTTGGCGGAGGGCCCGCCTTCGGACTCGCACAAAGTTCCATGAACATCGGCGCGTTCATCGACGCTTATCTGCAGGAACCCGAGAAGTTCGACTCAACATACTGGAAAATGATCGGTCAGGATCTGGCGTTTGAAGATCTAACCGACGAGCAGCGGGCGATCATGGCATTGGAGAAATACTATGCCGTGTTGCGTGACGCCGGACGCCAGCAGGCGCAGACCGGCAACTATGACACAGGCAGCGCCGCCGTGAACACGATGTTTGGCAATGCCAAGCCGGTGGGAAACATCTTCACCCGCGCGCGGGAAATCCGCACGACCACGGGCGGCGCGATCAGCTTGGCGGTCCCAGGCGGAGGCATCACCATGGCTGCTGAAATTTTCGGCAATCCATTGACTCCGCCGGGGATTGTCACCGAGTATGGCGGCGCGATTTCCACTTTCACCGATGGCGATGTGTCAATCGGCCAGGCGCGCATCTTCACCCTGCGCGGCGGGGATATCGTCATGTGGTCGTCTAACGGAAATATCGCGGCCGGCACCTCGCCTAGGACCGTGGTCACCGCGCCGCCCACCCGGGTGGTTATCGATATCAACAGCGCCGACGTGCAAACCGACCTCGGTGGCCTCGCCACCGGCGGCGGCATCGGCGTGCTCGCTGCGGTTGAGGGTGTGCAGGCGGGCAGCGTGGATCTCATCGCACCCGAAGGATATGTCGATGCGGGCGATGCCGGAATCCGCGTCACCGGCAATCTCAACATCTCCGCCCAAACGGTTTTGAATTCTTCTAACATATCAACCGGCGGCACCAGCACTGGCACCACGCCGGCGGCTCCCAGCGCGCCGAGTGCCGCGTCCGTCACGTCCGCGTCGAATGCGGGTGCGGCAGCCGGGGCCACGCTTGCCAAGCCTGATGGGCAAGGCGCTGCGGAACAAAAAGCCAGCGAGCCACCCTTGTCGATGATCACCGTCGAAGTGATCGGTTATGGCGGTGGCTCCGGCGATGAGGAGGATAAAGACAAAGACAAGGACAACAACGCAGCGCCATCGGTATGATGGCGATGTGGCGGCGGATTTATCATGGGTCCCCGCCCCCGGAATCCACCGGCAAGCGCACCTCGATCGCGCTGTTCATCGTCTGCCGGTTATAGGCATCGTCGCCGAACAACGCGCGGTAGCTTTCATTGGCAAGGGTGCTGGCATTATCGGCCACGGGTCCAGGTTCTATCATGCCGGTATCTGCGGTCCCAGCCTCCGGGGCAGCCGCGTCCGGGCGATCTGCCGGCGATGGCTGCCGCCAGGCCGGACCGGCCGTGGCGTCACTCGCGAGTCTTTGATAGAAGGCGGTGGCGATGTCGCGCTTGGCCGCGTCCGCTGCGGGGGAGACGCTGATCCGGTTGTCCACGGCCGTTTCAGCCAAGTCCATGAGCGCGGCGGGGAGCCGCACATTCGCGGCGAGTTGGACGGCGCGTCCTTGGGTGTTTGATAGAGGTGCGGGTGCCGGGTTGGGCATATTGTTGGCGGATGGCCGGGCCGCGGTTGCCGCATCCTGCGGAGATGGCACTCTGAAGCAAGGTGCTGTTTGCGGATGGGGAAATATCACCGATGGGGATGCAGGGCTGCCGCTCCGGTGGAGTCGGGAGTCAGGAACGCTGGCGGCTTGCGGGCCGCTGCCGCTATCAGATGATCCGGACTGGCGCAGGATCAAAACGGCGGACGTCGCTATCAAGCATGTGGCGGCGAGTTTCAGGTAGAGCGGGCGCATGGCGGTTGGGAAAAATGAAATCGGTTGAAACGGAAAGCTGGTGCCGGACGAACCGGCACCAGCCCTGGCTGTAGTGTCCACTCACGGGTTATGCGGGGGCATCTCCATAAGCAAGCACAGACTCAACATGAACCATGTTACGGGGCGACCACGCCGCCATCGAAGGGCCGGCCGACATGCATGTCACCGAGCGCGATGCCGGCGGAGCCAAGGTTGGCCGGAATGGCGGCCTTGATCCCATCATATACGATCACCGCATCACCGCTGGTGATGTCATTGCGCCGGTACATTTGTTGGAACCCCCATGCGGTATAGCGACCTTCGGTCACCTTAGCCTTGTCGGCGGCAGTCATGGTGGTGCCGCTGAGGGCGATGTCGTCGAGCTTGACTCCGTTGTAGGCACAGAACTTTGCGCCGTTGTCACGAGCGGTCACCGCATCGTTCAGCGAGAGAAAGGTCACGAAGTCCACGCGCACCTGCTCGCCGAAGGCATCGTCGCCATTTTCGTCCAGCACGGTGACGGCGGTGCCGGTCTTGCCCATGTCGGTGCGCAACGTGCTACCGCTGCTATAGCCGCCATTGCCCGCCACGTCCTGCAACCACACGGTGGAGGCGTTGGCGGCGGATTGGCCGGGAAGGCCCTGAATCCCCTCAGTGACAGGATCCTGATCGACAATGCCGCCGGCGGGAACCAATTGGATGGTGCTCAAGGCGGTGATTGTGGAAACGTTGGTCACATATTGTTTGACCGGGTTGGCGATGCCGAAGCCGCTTTCCGCCAGATAAGTGGTGCGGGTTCCCGAGCCGTCGTTGCGGCCCGTCGCAAACACATAGGTGCTGTCCGCGGCATCTCCCGTAAACAGGCTCAGCGGCTGGAAGCCGGAAGTCAGCAAGGCGCGAAACTGCTGCGCCGTCACGTTGGTGATGGTGGAACCTTCATTGGTCAGCATCGTGAACACCACCACTCCGCATGGCGGAGATGCGGGTTGCAGCGAGTAGGAGGCATAGGGCGTCGCCGCCTTGGCAACGTCCGAAAATGCAATCTCGGACGGATCGGTGGCGGCACCGGTCGTGCCTTGGTTGTGGAGCTCGGCCCCGCCGGTGATGGCGGTCGTCGAATCTAACAACGAAGACTGGTAATAGGTGGGCGGCAGCGGATCGGCGGCACCGCAAAGCGCACGGATGCCTTCCACCGAACCGGTGAAACAGGTGCGGATGGTGGTCGTGCCGGAAACGCCGGGGAACGTCCCGATCCAGATCGAGCGGGTGGCGCCACTGAACTTGGTGCCGCCAGCGCTCGTCTGGTCATGGGCGTACTTGAAGGCCGCGCCGGACGCGACAAACTTCGCCTTGATGGCAAGCAGCGACGCCGCGCGGAAGGCGGTGGCGCCGGTGATGTCAACGGTAACGTCGGCGTATGCCGTGGTGCAGAATGTGAGAGCGGATAATGCCGCGATTTGTTGGGTCAGTTTCATGTGTTTGTTTTGGTGTTGGTTTGTTGGTCAGTTGTTTTGTTGGTCAGATATGGAATCGTGTGTTTGTTTGTGAGATTAGAGGATTATGCGCAACGGCGATTGCGAAGCGTCAGGCCGCTCAGAGTCAACAGGCAGGTGAACATCGCCGTGGCAGGTTCAGGGATGGCCGTCAAATCCGTTGTGATAAAAGAAACCGCGCCGTCACTGGCAACGGTCACGGTACCTTCGAAGGAGCCGATGCGCAGATCGCCTGCCACCTGGCCGGAGATGGTGTTCTTGCCGAGAATCCGATAGAGATCGAGTGCGAACTCAGCCGTGCCGGCATCGCCGAAGGAGCCGACGGTGCTTGCAGATCCCCGCTGTTGCACGCCACCCGGGAACAAATTGAACGCATTGTCTTGCACGTGTGGGGCGAGGAACGGGTTCTGCTCATCGATCAACGAAACCGACGTCGGCGAAACGGCGGCCACCGCGTTGTAACCGTTTTCGAATGCATTGTTCTGGTTCTGGATGGCGGAGGCGCCCCCGGTCATCGCCGTGTTGCCGGCCAAGGTCATATCCCAGGCGGTGGAATCCGCCGAGCCCATGGTCCCGACGCCATTGCGCGGCGCGGAAACGTACAGAGTGCGGTGTGGATCTCCGTCCTGCAGGGTATTGATGGTTTGGGAGGTGCCCCACACACCCGCCAGACCGGCGTATATCGACGCGTCACCCGCCCACCCGCTACCGAAGGCGCTGGTGAGTGTCGGGCCGACATTGAGGATGTTGAATTGGGTGAGTGCCGCGTCTCCGGCGGTTCCGGCGGCGCTGCCACGATAGAGAGTCGCGGCATTGCCGAGGTTGGCGTAAACGGTGTTGCTGCCGCCTTCCTGTTGGAAGTAGAGCACGAGATCGCCCGGCGCGTAGTAGCTGTTCGCCGCAGAGGCGGAATAAGCCGCCAGCAGGGATGATGCAGCCACCAGCAGAGCGTGACTTTGGATGGTTTTTTTCATGATGTTGTTTTTCATTGTTGTTTGTTAGTATGATGCCCACAGGAAACTGAACGGGGTGGTGTAAGCCTTTATTCTGATAGATTCAGTTCAATGATTCCTGCAAACGCCGTCATTGTGGTGTGAACTTTACTTTTGACAAAATCTCAATGGTGACGATTTCGTCACGACTCTTCCAGTGATTCATCGTACCCGCGCGGGGCGCAGGCGCAGCGCCTCACGTGATGTGACAGAATTGTAACACATGGGTGGTTGCGGAAGGCGGCGGCCATGCCATCAATTTGCCCGTCACCAGCACCCATGGTGCCATGAGTTCCAACAAAGCAGGCTGCGTTTTCACACATTGCACCCAACCAATCCAAAACAATCCAACCAAACAATCGAATATGAATCGCATATTATCGTTACTCCCCAGCGCGCTGGCCATCAGCCTTGCCGTCGGTTCCGCCACTGCCCAGAACGCCAATTACGCGCCGGGCGATCTGATACTCTACTTCCAACAGGAGGGCGGCACCAACACCGTGTACGCCAATCTCGGCAACACCGCCACGCAATTTCGCGGCGCCGCCGCCGGCCCGGGAGCGCCTAACAAGATAGACTTCCTTAATATCAGTTCTCAGCTTGCCAGCGCATTTGGTGCGGGATGGGCGAGCGATCCGACGGTTTATGCCGGGTTGGCAGGTGTGTGGGGAACGAGCAACACCAACATTTCGCTCAACAACGGCGACCCGCACCGCACACTCTATGTATCGGCCTCTCGCAACGGCGTCGGCAGCGTGGGCGCTGGGAATTCCACAGTCTGGGATATGGTCTTGGCCGGCAACACGGCGATGGACGCGGGTGCCAGCAATATCAAAGCCCAAAACGACAGGCTCGAAATTTTGTATGACACCGCGGTCGCGGTTTCGCCAAAGGGGGATTCATTCATCGATGAGCAAAATCCCTTTCTCTCTGCAGGTGTCCAAAATAATGCGTTCAACGCCTTTGCAGGCGGTGTGCAACAGGTTGGATCCGCAAGCACCTTCGGATCCTTCGGCGATGCCGGCACCGTTGAGTTCGCGCTCGACCTCTATCGGATTCTAGCCAGAAACACGATTGCCAACCAAGTGGCCGGTGACCTGCGCATCGGATCCTACGAAGGGACCGTCACGGTCAACAGCAGCGGCCTGGTTTCATTCATCTCGCAGGGGTCCGCTGCCATCTCCGCCTATGACGACTGGATGCAGGATTTCACCTCTATCACGTTGGACGAGGACAAGCAGGCTGACGCCGATCCGGATGGCGACGGTGCGAACAATACCCAAGAGTTTGCCTTTGGTGGGGATCCGGGCAGCCCGCTCGACCATGGCCTGCGGCTCACCCGGACGGTGGATGCCGATGGCAATTTGACGAAGGATTTCACGCTGACTCTCGAAGTGCGTGATGGTGCCACATTCACCAGCGACGGCAACGGTAAATTGGTTTCCAACACGGTTGACGAGATCTCCTATCGGATCGAGGGCAGCACGGACCTCCTCAACTGGAACAGCCCGGTGAGCGAAGTGTCTCCGCTAGGTTCGGGCTCGCCAAAAACCGGCTACGTGTTCAAGACCTTCCGCCTCAATGTCGGCAGCGGCCTGGCTGGCAAGGGCTTCATCCGCGCCTTCGTCAGCAAATAATCCACAACCCACCCACGCCACCATACCCATCCCGCTATTCCGTTGCTTATCTATCAAGGACAAGGCAAATGGCGATAAGTAAAAAGGTGTGGATCTATGGTGGCGTGGTCGCTGGGGTGGTCGCGCTTGGCTTTGCGGCCAAGCCGGCCTACCGCGCGCTGCGCGAGTATCGGACCGGGCGCAACCTCGCGGCGGCGCAAGCGGCGGTACGTGATGAGAACTGGACCGTTGCCCGCGACAAGGCCCGCAGTGTGCTGCTGGTGCGCCAGGACGACTTTGAGGCCTTCCGCATCTGGGCCCGCGCCCGCGTCAAGCTGGGTGAGCCAAGTGCCTATCTAGCAGCCTCCCGACTCGTCACCGACCCGCGGGCCTCGCGCGAAGACCGTCTGGAAACCCTGCGGATGATGGTTGCCAAAGCACCGCAGGCAATGGTGCTAGGGCTCTACAGCTGCCTGCCGAAGGACTTGTCAGCGCAGCCATCCTTCCGCGCCGCTCTTATCCCGCTGCTCATCCAACGCGGTGCGATCGACCTGGCCGAAAAGGGCTTGCGCGAGGTGGCGCAGCCACCCTTGGGAGCTGATGTCAGGCTTGAGATGCTGCGCACGCTCTGCGCCCGGCCAAGCACCCAGCGGGTGACCCAGGCGCGGCACATCTTCGCGGACTTGGTTGCCGCCAAAGCCAACGACGAAGCCCTGGCAGCGCTGCTTCTGCTAGGGGCGGTCCCCGGCGGACTCGCCGCAGGCGAGCCATTGCCCGATCTGCCTGAATGGCTCAAACACCAACCGGCGGCCACCGCCACACATCACTTGTTAGGGATGGATCCGGCTCTAACAGCCAAGCCGGAGGCGGCCGCGAGCTGCTACCAATCAGCCATCAAACGCTTCCTGGTGGCCGCTCCGGCGGCGCTCGGCGCTTGGCTGGTCCGCCACGGGCAGGCCGATATGGCTGTTAGAATCCTGGAAGAACCCGCCGTTTCATGCCCGGACGCCTATCTTGCCCGCCTTCACGCCTTGCTGGGCCTGGAGCGGCAAACCGAACTTAAAGCCGCGCTGGCCACGCCACCGGCGGCGGTTGACGCGGTCGAATTGGAGATTGTGCAGGCCAGATACGCCAGCCTGAGCGGTGATCCGATAGCCGCGGATGCCGCCTGGACGCGGGCCTTGAACAGTGCGGCTTTCGACACCGGACACAACCGTTTCATTGAAATCGCCCGCACCGCGGAAGCCTGCCATGCCAAGGAGGGCGCGGCCAACGCCTGGGTGGCAGCCATCCGGATGGGATGGGGCCCGCTGCCACTTTACAGCGATCTGCTGCCGCTGTATCACTCGCTGGTTTCCAAGGGGCGTTCGGAGGATCTGCTGGCGATGTTCCGCTCAATGTTGCGCTTCGAGCCAACCAACACGGATTTGCAGAACAATTTTTGTTACATGAGCCTGATTCATGGCATTATGACACCCGGCCAAGTGACTGCCGCGATGTTGAAAGTGGTCGAACAAGACGACCAACCGGGATATCATGCCACATTGATGCTGGCTGAAATCCTCGACGGACGGCCCGCCGATGCCTTGGCACAATTGCCAAAGTTCCGCGACGACAAGGGTGTGGCCGCGGTGCTCAAAACCGCGCTGGAAGTTATTGCCCGGGTTTTGGCAGGCGAAGCCGAGGCCGGAGTCGCCTTGGTCAATAAAATCGTTTGGCGCGGTCTCATGCCGCAGGAGCAGATCGTCTTCCGCGATCTGCTCGTCAAGCACAAGATTTCCGGTCTGCCGCTGCCAGAGTTGGATAGTCCGAAAACGGTGGCCGCACCCGAGCAAACCCCCGCATGGCGCAAAGCCATCGAACACCTCGAAAAATCTGACAATTCCAAGCAGGAAGTCAATCCCAGCCAAACCCCGGCTTGGCGCAAAGCCGTCGAACGCTCCGCAGACTCCGGCAATCCCAAGCCCGAGTCCAATCCAGACCAAACCCCGGCTTGGCGCAAAGCGGTAGAGCGGCTCGGGAAGGATCGCGCCGGCGAGGTCCTGCCACCGCTGCCGCCACCAAAAATCCAGTGAGTGGCCCGCGTGCCCGATTACCGGCAGTTTAGCGCTTCTTGATAGGAAAACAGGCGTCCCGCCTGTTAGGGGAGACAGCGCGTCCCGCCTGTCTGCCGATGAACCGACAGGCGGGACGCCTGTCCTCCTGCGAAACTGACAGTATTGGACGTCGTGCCTGCACTGTGGCTTGAGGCCATGTTGCGAATGTGAAGAAATTGAAACAATTCAATCATTGTGGCCGCGGCCAAAATCACCGCATTCTCGTGCGCTTATGAAAGCCACCCACCAACAAATCCCTAACTTATATCTCGCCAGCCGTCTCAAGCACATCGACCCATCCGTGGAAAGACCTCCCGATAGAGAACTCCGCCGCTTGCGCGGGCTGAGTTCCGATGTCGGTATTGCCTGCTCCTCGTGGCTGAATAACAGGGGAATCAAGACCACTCGCTGGGGCGATTATTATTCTAACAACAACAAGGAAAACTCCAAGGCAAGAAGAATCCAACCTGAAATCCAACACGACTTATGAAATTCATCAAGCGAATCACCGTGATGACCGTGGCCACCGTATATGCCGGTTACCTGATCCAACAGGCCGCCCGCACCCGCGCCGATCGGGTGTTCCGGCTGGCCGCCGGCGAATCAAACTATGAACGCGCCAAGCCCAAACTGCGCCGTGGCAAAATCCGGAGGTGGGAGTTTTCCTCCTCAAGCCGCATCACTTGAAGGGTTTTATCGATAGGTTCAGAACTCAGCGTTCGACCTCAAAAATGGCCACGGGGTCGAGCAAGTTCAATTCCCTGATATTGGGGTAAATCGCGGCAAAGAAACCACTGAAAGAACTGATTACCACTGAGAGCACTGATAATTAATTGATATATATTTCAGTGGTTTC
>JBILFE010000174.1:0-6887 GCA_044351705.1 Luteolibacter sp.
TTTACCACTGAAGCACTGATGACCACTGAAACCACTGAAATATATATCAATTAATGATCAGTGTTCTCAGTGGTACTCAGTTCCTCAGTGGTTTCTTGGCCGCGATTTACCCCAATATCAGGGAATTGAACTTGCTCGCCCCCGTGGCCATTGTCAGGTCGAATGCTGAGTTCTGAGGATTTATTCGTTGATGCGAATGCAGTTGGCCGCCCCCTCATTGCCTGCCGGTACCGGCAAAACCGTAAACCCTGAGAATTCCGGACGCGCGATACACTCACCTGTCGCCAGCAGGGTTTGCTCCGCCACACAGGTGACGCCGGTTTTAAGGTGCAGAAATTCATTGATCGGCACCACCGAGCCAGTCATCCCGTAACGTCGCAGGATCTCGATCAATTGCTCGGCCCCGTCACGGTTGGTGCGGCCGACACACCGATAAAGAAATGCCTGCCCATTGCTCTAGGTCTCTCAGATTGTTGTCCGTGTAATCCTCTTCAATCCGTGAAATCAGTGGTAAAAAAAGACCGCTGCAACCATTCCCATTCCCCTTTCCAGGGTTATTGGCGATAGCAGCGCAGCACCCGCGGGGTGATGCCGGTGAGGATTTCCCAGACCACGGTTTGGGCGTTGGCAGCGACCTCCGCCACTGGTATGTTAGGCCCGAAGAGTTCCACTTCATCGCCCTCGCCGACATCCGGGGCGTCGGTCACATCGACCATCATCTGATCCATGGTCACGCGGCCGAGGATGGGGAAGCGCCGGCCCTTGATCCACACTTGCGCGCCGTGGCCGGAAACGTGGCGGGGATAGCCATCGCCATAGCCGATGCCCACGGTGGCGACGCGGGTCGGGCGGGAGGTGACGAATGCCCGGCCATAGGACACGCCGTGGCCGGTTGGCAGGGTGCGCAGCAGGGTGACGCGGGACTTGAGGGTCATCACGGTGCGGAGTTGGTGTTGGAATCCGGGCAGCGGGGAAATCCCGTAAAGCATCAGCCCCGGGCGGGCGAGGTTGCACACTCGGGTGGCGTAGCCGAGGATTCCTGCGCTGTTAGATAGATGTCGCCAGCGGAAGCGGGCGCTGCCCCCGAGCTCGCCGATGATCGCCTCAAACTGCGCCATCTGTTGGCGGGTGAATGCCTCATCCTCATCCGCCGAGGGCAGATGCGAGCCTATGCCATCGATTTCGAGAAACTCCAACTGCTCCAAGGCCAGCAGCTTTTCCGCCAGGCCCTCAGCCACAAAGCCACCCCGTCCCATGCCGGTGTCCACCGCCAAATGCACCTTGAGCCGGACGCCGCGGGCGGCGGCGAGGTGGTTGAATTCGCGCGCCTCCGCCAGCGATGAAATGCACGGCGTCCAATCCCGCGCGACGATTTCCTCGCGCTCCGCGGTCCAGGTCGGACCTAACAAATAGATCGGGGTGGTCACCCCGGCCAGGCGGATTTGGCGGGCTTCGCGGACATTGGCGACGCCGAAAAACGCGAGATCCTCGCCGGCCAGGGCCTTGGCGATTTCTTCAAGTCCGTGGCCATAGGCACCGGCCTTGACCACTGCCATGATGTCCACTCCGCAGGCGTTGCGCGCCACGGCCAGGTTGGCGCGGAGGGCCGCCAAATCAATCTCAGCCCAGGCCCGCGGGGGGGATGCCGGAATATCATCGTTCACGCCGCCGACTCTATCCCGTCATGCCGACAGGGCAAGTCCGGTTTGCCACCTCATTGCTTTTGAATGATGCAACGAGCCCTCACAAAGCGCCGCGTTTGGCGCGGCGGAGCAGCACCTCGTAGCGCTTCTCTAGCAACTCGGCGCGTTCGCTGTCCCCGGCGCTGCGGTAATAGCCACAGATCATCTTGTAGATGGATGATTCGGCATTGGCACGGAACCAATCGGTGGAGCCGGTTTCCACCACGCGCTTGAAGGCGAGTTCGATATCGCGGGCGGCCTTGTGGGCGAGTTCCTTGTCATCCTTGAAGTAGCCGAAGTAATCCTCGGCCATCATTTTGAATCCGGTGATGCTGCCGCCGTAGTCACGCAGCGCGCGGTCGTAGAGCCGGCTGATGTCGCGTTTGACGTCCGGGCCACCTTGTTTGGAGATCAATTCCGCCTCGCGCTTGAGCGAGCTGGCGATGAGATCCTTCTGTTCTTCGGCGTCACGCTCGATCCTGCGGCGTTCGCGCGCGAGGGTGCGCTTGGCATCACCCTGCACGCCGTACGGAAAAATATATTCGAGTTCGGCGCTGGCGGCGAGTTCGGCCATGCGGGGGTTGTCCTTGAATTCCTGGCGCATGCTTTTGGCGAAGGTTTTCCAGGCATCGAGGTTGTTAGGAATGGGGGGGGCGCCGGTGAGTTGGGTTTGGCGTTTGAGCACGGCGAAGAGGGCTTGCCAGGTTTCGACAAACGAACGGCCCATGGTGTTGGCGAGCTGGACGGTGGCGGCGTTATCCTCGGTTTGATTCATGGCGGTGAAAAAATCCGCCAGCCAGAGATGGCGCCACACCGCCAGCCTGACGGCGGGGCTCTTGTGATAGCGGTCGTTCCACAATTGAATTTCCTGTTCGGTGATTGAGCCGCCGATTTGTGGATTGGCGGCCTGCCCCTTGGTGGCCCCGGCGACGCGGCCGGTGCTGGTGGTCCATTCGTCGGCGTCGGTTTTGATGCCGGCCCAGGCGTGGGCGCCGAGGTTGGTTTCACCGGAGATGACCATGGCCGGGATGCCTTGGGCGCGGGCGGTATTGACGCAGAAATACGCCTGGTCACCACAGATCCCGCCCTCCTTGAGAATCTCCGCAAACGAATATTCCTTGTACGGGTTGAGCCCCTCGACGGCCCGCTCCATCAGGTACTGGATCATGCCGTAGGCGTCGCCCCAATTTTTCCGGCGCAGATGCATTTTGTGGATCGACCACTCCAACTCGGTGGTGCTCACCGGTGCGCAAACCGTCCACACGAGGTCGCGTGCCGGGGAATGGTGGACGGGGGCGGCGAGCTTGCCTTTTTCGTTTTGCGTGACGTACCACAGATAACGCTGCATGGGATCGACCGCTGACTCCACCCCATTCTTGGTTTTTCCAATGGGGTGGGGGATGGTCAGCGGCTTGTCGAACACCACCGCACAGGCAAGCGCAAGGGGAAAGTATTTCTCATACTTTTGCTCATTCATCGACCACGCGTACATCAGGAATTTCAGAACGGCCGCCGCATCATCCTTGGGATGGACGGTGAGCAGGAGTTCCTCCATCGCCGGGGTGTCGTTGAGGAGCCAAGTGAACATGCCGCTGCTGTAGGCATCGAAGACCAGCGCGGTGATCTCCGCTTCGGAAAAACAACCGAGCGTCTTCCACCGCAGCAGCGCCTGATAGAGGGGCGCTTCGTTCCATACCCGGTCAAAGCGGTTCACCCCCCGGCCCATGGCCAACTTGGCCAGGCCGGCTTTGACCGAGCGCCCTAGCAGGGCGCGATAGGCGTTCCAGGTCTTGCCTTCGATGGCGCGTTTGACCAGCTCCCGATCCCGGCCCTTAGCCGCGTCACGCTGGGCATCCACCCCGACTAACAACAAGTCCGCCTCCGCAGCCATGAGCTCCGCCGCCGTCGGGACGACCGCCGCCGTTGCCTCGACTTTGGCGGTGACTGGCGGTGGTGGCGCTGGCGTGGCCGCCGCTGGGGCCGCCGGGGCGGGAGCCGCCGGCTCGGCCGCGATGGGGGGGGGCGGGAGTGCGGGCGGCGCACTGGCCGCTGTGACTTGCGCCACGGCGGGTGGCGCCACCGCCACCGGCGCCGGCTGTGTTAGAACTTCGCGCCACACCAACACGCCGAGACCCGCAAAGCCCGCAACCAGAAAAAACCAGCGCGCGGCAGCGGATGTCTTTCGCGCTTGCATTGGGACGGCACGCGCCGGGCCGTGCGCGCTCGTTAGAAGAGAGGGCCGCGGCGGCGGGATTTTGGCGGGATATTTCGGGTCGGCTTGCATGGTCTCTCACAATATCATTCTTCCAAGGTGCTGATATCCCCTTCGGGCAAGCCTTGGGCACGCGCCTTGAGGACCCGGCGCATGATCTTGCCAGAGCGCGTCTTGGGAAGTTTGTCGATGAAACGGATTTCTTCCGGCCGGGCGATCGGGCCGAGATGATAGGAAACGTGCTGGCGCAATTCCTCGCCGAGTCCTTCGGTGGCGGCAAAGCCGGGGTTGAGTTGCACGTAACAGAAGATGATCTGGCCCTTGAGATCATGGGGCAGGCCGATGGCGGCGGATTCGGCCACCGCCGGATGGGTGATGAGCGCCGATTCCACTTCCGCCGTGCCCAGCCGATGCCCGGAAACTTTGATCACATCATCCACCCGGCCAATGATCCAGTAGTAGCCATCCTTGTCGCGGCGGGCGGAGTCCCCGGTCATGTATTTGCCCGGATATTTGCTCCAGTATGTGCTGACGTAGCGCTCGTCGTCGTTATAGAGGGTGCGCATCATCGCCGGCCACGGGTGCTTGAGCACCAGGAAGCCTTCCGCACCATCCTCCACCGGCTTGCCATCCTCATCGACGATTTCCGCTTCCTGCCCGAAAAACGGCCGCGTGCCGGAACCGGGCTTGAGCGGCACCACCGGCGTCGGCGTTATCATGAAGGCCCCGGTTTCAGTCTGCCACCAGGTATCCATGATCGGGCATTTGCCTTTGCCAATGAAATGATAGAACCATTTCCACGCCTCGGGATTGATCGGTTCGCCGACCGAGCCGAGCAGGCGCAGGGAGGATAGGTCGTGTTTGTTAGGCCAGGCTTCACCGAAGCGCATGAGGCTGCGGATGGCGGTCGGCGCGGTGTAAAAGATGGATATGCCGAAGCGTTCGATCAACTGCCACCAGCGGTTGGGATATGGATAGGACGGTCCGCCTTCAAACATGAACACCGTGGCCCCATTGAGCAAGGGACCATACACAACATAAGAATGCCCGGTAATCCAACCGGGATCCGCAGTGCACCAGAAACGGTCCTCATCGGTGATGTCGAAGACGTATTTGAGCGTCGTGTAGGTGCCGACCATGTAGCCGCCATGCGTGTGCATGATGGCCTTGGGTGTGCCGGTGGAGCCGGAGGTGTAAAGAATGAACAGCGGGTCTTCCGCGTCCATCACCGCGGTGGCGCACTTGCCATTGGCTATCGGCAGCGCGCACAAATCGTGATACCAATGGTCGCGCATCGCCTCCATCGGCACTTCGTGGCCGGTGCGTCTGATGACCACCACATTTTCAACGCTGGGGCAGTGCCGCAGCGAGTCATCCACGATGCGTTTGAGCTCGATGAGTTTGCCGTTTTGCAAACTGCCGTCGCAGGTGATGACCAGCTTCGACTGGCTGTCGGCAATGCGGCCTTGCAGGGCATCCACGGAGAAGCCACCGAAGACCACCGAGTGGATCGCGCCGATCTTGGCGCAGGCCAGCATGGCGAAAACGATTTCCGGCACGCGGCCCATGTAGAGGGTGACGCGGTCGCCTTTGACAACGCCCATGGCTTTGATGATGTTGGCCATGCGGCAGACCTCGCGGTTCAGCGAATAATAGGAAAATGTGCGATCGCTTTTGCCGTCCTCGCTCTCCCAGATAAGGGCCAGTTTGTTTTTGCGATAGGTTTTGAGATGGCGGTCCACGGCGTTGTGGGCAATGTTGACCTTGCTGCCCACATACCACTTGTAAAATGGCTTGTTGGAGTCATCCAGCACCTGCTCCCATGGCTCGAACCACTCGAGCTCGGCGGCTTCTTTGGCCCAAAACCCTTGCAGGTCCTGACGCGCAAATTCGGCCGTCGCGTCCCAGTCTTTCAACACCGCCTGGGCAATGACCTCCTCCGATGGGTAATACACTTCACCTTCCATGTGTGGGTTTTCTTTTAACATGACCGTTTCTTCTATTGGGAATAACAGCCGTCACTATACACCGGTTTCGCCAAGTCCACAACATAACACCCGTTTGATAGGTGGCGACATGTATTTTTCATGCCGGCCTAACAAATTTGCGGCGGTCCTGCTCGACCTTGGCGCGGGTGGCGCAACCGACGAGGTGGTCGTTGACCATGCCCATCGCCTGCATGAAGGCGTAACAGGTGGTGGGGCCGACGTAGGACCAGCCGCGTTTGCGCAGGTCCTTGCTCAGCGCGGCCGACGCCGGGGTGATGGCCAGCGCGGCGAGCGCCGGCTTGTCGAGAGTGCGCGGCCGCTCGCTGGCGGCCGGTTCCCAGCGCCAGAAATATGCCGCCAGCGAGCCAAACTCCGCCGCCAGCTCCATCGCGCGCCGGGCATTGTGCAGGGTGGCTTCGATCTTGCCTCGATGGCGGACAATGCCGGCATCGCCTAACAACCGAACGACGTCCGGTTCCCCCCAGCGGGCGAGTTGCTGGAAATCGAAGCCGGCGAAGGCGTGGCGGAAGTTGTCGCGTTTTTTGAGGATGGTCAGCCAGCTCAGGCCACTCTGGAATCCTTCTAAACACAGCTTCTCAAACAGACGGCGGTCGTCGGCCACCGGCCGGCCCCATTCATCGTCGTGGTATGCCTGATAGATCGGCGGCTCCGCACCCCACCAGCAGCGGTGGATGCGGTCGGCGTTGACCACGATGCCGTCGGGAATTTGTTTGGGACTGCTCATTTCGCCGCAGGCTACAAATGCCGGCGTGAAAGTCGAGCCGGAATCAGGAGCGGGGACACGGAGCGCAGGGTGATTGGCTTAATCCGCCTCTACTAAAGGAACCGCAAAGCTTTTCCAGTTTCGTCTCAGCATCGGTGAGGATTTTGTCATGTTAGCCCGGTGATGAATCAGACCCCTACCCCACCGTTCTCACTGCCAACTGGCGGGCCGTGAACAGGCTGCCTTGGGCGTCTTCCCGCAGCGCCCGCGCGCCGCTCGTT
>JBILFE010000175.1:0-6827 GCA_044351705.1 Luteolibacter sp.
CGGCGTTCAGTGATTGGTCGCCTGTGGTGCGCAACTGGGCGGCGGAGGAGTTGGCCACGCGGCCTGAAGCGCAGGCGATGGTACCACAACTCATCACCCTGGCGGAAGGCAGGGATGTGTTTATCAGCCAAGGCGCCGTGGGAACACTCGGCTATCTCAAGAGCAAGGAGGCCTTGCCGGCATTGGTCCGTTTACTCAACCACCCGGACCGCTGGCTGCGTTACAAGGCAGCCAATTCCATCAAGAAAATCGGCGGTGAGGCGCGCCCGTCGCTGCCTGATATTCTCACCATGGTCACCAAGACCGCCGAACCGCTGCAACCGGTGATTTGGTCCGATCCCATCCAGTTCACGCATGGCCAATTGGCGGAGGCCTTGTTCAGCGGGCCGCTGCGGGACGCCCTCAAGGACGCCGATCCCAAGCTGCGCTATGAGGCGATCCGCATCATCTCCAGAAACGCGGATGGCATGGCACGCATGCACCTGCGGGGATACTTTGAGAACCAACTCACCGAGCAGGATATCCAAATATTGGCGCCGGACATCTTCGCCGCCGTTAAAACCTCGAGTCCGGCGGATTTGATGTTTGCCAATGAGATCCGCATGGGCGGTATGAAGGCCCTGGTGAAATATCATTTCAAAGAGGGCATGGACGCGTGCCTCATCGTCGCCAAAAACCAAGGCGGCCACGGCAGTGAGACCCGCACCGGTGAGATCATGAAGGACTTGGTCAGTTATGGCAAGGCGGCCAAGATCATGCTGCCGCAGTTGAAGGAGTTGATCGTCCAGTTCAATGAGGATTGCAAAACCGGCGGCTTCCCGGAAGGTTGCAACAAGCAAAGAGTCACCTCCGTCGAGCAAGCGATCCAAGCCATCGAGGCTGCCACCACCCAACCGGACATGCGCAGCATTGGCCGACTGAAGTAAGAATTCCGCAGTAATATCCCCTAACTATGAAATATAATCTAGCAATCTTAACTGCGGCGCTCGTTGTGATGACCGCAGGTCACGCCGCCGATGCGCCTAAGCCCGCGGCATTCGTGCTCAAGCCCGACTCGTTCCGGCACTACCTCGAGACCTTCAACGCGCACGACGACGAGCTTTACAAGAACGTCTATCCGAATGCGTCGGCGTGGGATTTTCTCAAGGACAACATCCCGTTGCTCGAGTGCCCGGACGCGGACATCCAACGGACCTACTATTTTCGCTGGTGGACGTACCGCAAGCACCTCAAGAAAACCCCCGCCGGCATCATCGTCGATGAGTTTTTGCCAAATGTCGGCTGGGCCGGCAAATTCAATTCCATCAGTTGTGCCGCGGGGCATCACTTTTATGAAGGCCGCTGGCTGCGTGACCCGAAGTTTCTGGATGACTACGCGTGCTTTTGGTTCCGGGGTGGCGGCGATCCGCGCAACTACAGCTTCTGGGCGGCGGACTCAATGTGGGCGCGCTCACTTGTCACCGGCGATACCGGGTTGGCCATCAACCTGTTGCCGGACCTGATCCGCAATTACGAGGGATGGGAAAAATTCCGCCGCGATCCTAACGGATTATTCTGGCAAGAAGACGGTGCCGACGGCATGGAAGTGTCGATCGGCGGCAGCGGCTACCGCGCCACGATCAACAGCTATCAATACGGCGACGCGCTGGCGATCGCCCGCATCGCGGAGCTGGCGGGCAAGCCGGACATCGCGCGCACGTATCGTGACAAGGCGGCGGCTCTCAAGCAACTGGTGCAGGACCGGTTGTGGGACAAGGACGCGGAGTTTTTCAAGGTCCTGCCGCGCGGCAACTCTGGCAAGTTGGCGGATGTGCGCGAGCAACATGGGTTGACGCCATGGTATTTCAACATGGTCGACCCACAGTTCAACGTCGCGTGGAAACAGCTCATGGATCCCAAGGGGTTTTACGCGCCCTTCGGCCCGACCACCGCCGAGCAACGCCACCCGAAATTCCAGATCGCCTACAGCAACCATGAATGCCAATGGAACGGCCCGAGCTGGCCGTACTCGACTGCCGTCACTCTAACCGGCCTCGCCAACCTGCTCAACGGCCCGCCGCAGAAAATCATCAGCCCGCAAGACTATTGCGACGTGCTCAAAATCTATACCAAGTCCCACCAACTCAAACTCGACGACGGCCAGGTCGTGCCGTGGATCGATGAAAACCTCAACCCTAACACCGGCGACTGGCTCTCGCGCACGCGCTTGAAAACGTGGAAGAACGGCACCTGGGATGCCGGCAAAGGCGGCAAGGAACGCGGCAAGGACTACAACCACTCGACCTACTGCGACCTTGTTATCAGCGGGCTCATCGGCCTGCGCCCGCGCGGTGACAACACCGTTGAGGTCAACCCGCTGGTGCCATCCACATGGGATTGGTTCTGCCTCGACCAAGTTCCCTATCACGGCCACACGCTCACGATTCTCTGGGACAAGACCGGCCAGCGCTACGGCAAAGGCAAGGGTCTGCGCGTGTTCGCCGATGGCAGAAAGCTCGCCACTTCCGACACACTCAGCCGCGTGACCGGGCAGTTATAAGGGGCGGCGACACTCGTGTCGCCATCTTCCCCCTCTTTAAGAGAGTGCGCCTGGCAGGCGCAACACGGGCAAGCTGCCCGTGCCCCCCTTGAGAGAGTGCGCCCGCAAGGCCCTTACGGGCTGGTGACCCTCAGCCGGGTGAAAAGCGTGCTGCTGGTGCTGACCGGCACGCTGAAGGCATGCTGGTTGCCGCTGCCGGTGTCGGGGATGGAATGCCAGTCGCTTGCCTGCAAGGTGGCGCTCCACTCGAATTAAAATGACAGCCATTACATTGTTGACAACCTGACAACCGCGAGATGATGGGTTTGTTTGCGTCCATGAAAAAGCCAAGTGGCGAAGGCGGTGGATTGGATGCGGTAACACCTTCCTGTCGGAAGCTAGCGCTTACGGGCCCCAAAGGAAAACGCCCGGACTGCTAGAGTCCGGGCGATTTGCAAAGCGGGTTGTTGTGCGAACGATGTTAGCGCGAGTAGAGTTCGACGATGAGCTGCTCGTTGACGAGCGGATCGATCTCGTCGCGTTCCGGCACGCGCGACATGGTGGCTTCCATCTTGTCGCTGTCGAGCGACAGCCAGTCCTTGACCGTGATCGCCTGCGTTAGATCGAGCATGCGCAAGACCAGTTGTTTGGAGGAGGGCTTGCCGCCGACCTTGATGACATCCCCCGGCTTGCACTGGAAGCTGGGGATGTCCACGCAATGACCATTGACCAGGATGTGACCGTGGTTGACCATTTGGCGGGCCGACTGGCGGGTGTTGCCAAAGCCCAGGCGATAACACACGTTGTCGAGACGGGTCTCCAACAGTTGCAGCAGGATCACCCCGGTCACCCCACGGCGACGCGCGGCTTCCTCGTAATACTTGCGGAACTGTTTCTCCAACACGCCGTATTGGAAACGCAGCTTCTGTTTTTCACCCAGAGCGACGGAGTATTCACTCTTCTTCTTGCGACCGGCGCGCACACCGTGCTGGCCGGGCGGGAAATTGCGGCGCTCGAGCGCTTTTGACGGGCCGAAGAGAGAGACGCCGAAACGGCGGCTGATCTTCGCGCGGGGACCTGTGTAACGTGCCATGATCTGTTATATTGAATGATTGAAGTTAGACGCGGCGGGCCTTTTTCGGCCGGCAGCCATTGTGAGGAATCGGAGTCACATCGCGGATGGAGAGAATCTCCAGGCCCAAGCCTTGCACCGCCCGCACCGCCGCCTCACGCCCGGAACCCGGACCTTTGACGCGGACATCCGCTTCCTTCAAGCCATGCCCCATTGCCTGGCGGCAGGCGTCCTGCGACACCACCTGTGCGGCGTACGCCGTGCTCTTGCGGGAGCCTTTAAAGCCCATCTTGCCGGCACTCGACCAACCGATGGAGTTGCCATTGGCGTCGGTCACGCTGACCAGGGTGTTGTTGAAGGTGGCCGTCACATGCACAACGCCGCGATGGACATTCTTCGAGCCCTTGGCCTTGTGGATCTTGATTTCCTCTTCACCCCCGCCGATTTCAGCGAAGATGTCGCGCTTGACTTCTTTCTTTGGCATGCCATCCGCACCCGCCTCTGGGGCAGCGGTGGGAGCAGCAGGGGGAGTGGGGATGGGTTTGACCGCCGGGGTGGCGGCGGGGATTGGAGTGGTTGCTTCTTCAGACATGGGTAAAATGGATTAGAACTTATTTCTTCACGCCCACCGTCTTTTTCTTGCCCTTGCGGGTGCGGGCATTGGTGCGGGTACGCTGACCGCGCACGGGTAAACCGCGCTTGTGGCGAATCCCGCGGTAGCAGTTGATTTGCGTCAGACGCTTGAGTTGGCTTTGACGCTCGCGGCGCAGGTCGCCTTCGACCTGGATCGACTCGGTCTGAATCACTTGCGCGATTCTGACCAATTGGTCCTCGGTGAGCTGACCGGTGCGGATGTTGGGGTCAATGCCGGCGTGTTCCAGAATCTTCGCCGCAGTGGGGCGGCCGATGCCAAACATGTAGGGCAGAGAAGCTTCGATGCGCTTCTCGTTGGGGATTTCAATACCTAGGATACGTGCCATGATGTGCGGGAATTTCGCGTGACCGCGTGGCGACACCAGAACCCTCTGGATCCGCTGCGGGGGCGGTTTGTTTAGCAAACGTCCGGCTACTGGCAAGCCGGAAATGGCAAAATTATCCATTTCGGGTCGGATTTTTTTCATTTGCCTGATAATTCAAGGATTTTCCGGGTGGCGGCGGCGTGCTTTGCGGGGGTGGAGGATGCCGGATTGCGCCAGGTCTGGAAAAATTTCCTGTTATGACGGCTCGACAAAACGAGACGATCCTCTAGCGTCGCTCATACCCTCGTACACACCCCCTCCATGGAACCACCAGCCCCCCTAGCCAGCCAACTGCCGCCCGATGACGTTGCCGCCATCGACCACCTCGGGAAGACCTATCAAGCGTTTCGCGAGGAACTCGGCAAAGCCATCATCGGGCAGGATCAAGTCATCGAGCAACTCGCGATCTGTCTGTTTGCGCGGGGGCACGCGTTGCTGATGGGGGTGCCCGGGCTGGCCAAGACGCTGTTGGTTTCCTCGGTGGCGCAAACCTTCGATCTGTCGTTCAACCGCATCCAGTTCACGCCGGACCTGATGCCTGCGGATATCACCGGCACCGATATCATCCAGGAAAGCGGCGTTGGCGGCCGCCGCGAGTTTGAATTCATCAAAGGGCCGGTATTCGCCAACATCGTGCTGGCTGATGAGATCAACCGCGCGCCAGCCAAGACCCAGTCCGCCCTGCTCGAAGCGATGCAGGAAAACAAAGTCACCGTGCTGGGCACCACCTACACGCTGCAGCCGCCGTTTTTCGTGCTCGCCACCCAGAACCCGATCGAACAGGAAGGCACCTACCCGCTGCCGGAAGCCCAACTCGACCGCTTCATGTTTCTCATTGAAGTGGATTACCCGACCGTGGAGGAAGAAAAACGCATCGCGCGGGAAACCACCGGCGCGGCGCGGGAAGCCCTCAACCACCTGCTCAATGGCGATAACGTGCTGGCCTATCAACAACTCGTGCGCCGCATGCCGGTCCCCGAGCACCTCTATGAATACGCCGTGACCATCGTGCGCAAAACCCGCCCGCACCAACCCGAATCCCCGCAATGGATCAAGGATACCGTCGGGTGGGGCGCCGGCCCGCGTGCCGTCCAATACCTCATCCTCGGCGCCAAATCCCGCGCTGCCCTGCGCGGTGCCTACATGGCCACTCTGGAGGACATCGAAGCGGTCGCCTCGTCCGTCCTCTCCCATCGCGTCATCACCAACTTCTCGGCTGAATCGCAAGGCATGACGTCGAAGAAAATCGTCGCCAGGCTCATCCGCGAAATGAGAGAAGAATGAAATACGACTTCCTCGACAACACCCTGCTCTCACACCTCGGCTCGTTGCCGATCTCATCGCGCGTCCCCATGTTAGGCAATGTCGCCGGCAAGCACCGTTCACCCCACCGCGGCTCGTCGGTCGAATTCGCCGAATACCGCAAATACGTCCCCGGCGATGACACCCGCCGCCTGGATTGGAAAGCCTTTGCCCGCTCGGACCGGTTTTACATCAAGGAGTTTGAGGCCGACACGAATTTGCGCGCCTACTTTGTGGTGGATGCCTCCGGGTCGATGAAATTTGCCGGCAAGGGTGAGGCGAAGATTCAATACGCACGGCGCATCGCGGCCTCGCTGTCCTATCTGCTCGTCAACCAGGGCGACGCCGCCGGGCTGTCCATCTGCACGGACAAGCTCCACCTCGAAGTCCCGCCAAGCCGCCGCGCCGCCCACCTCGACCGGCTCTTCACCACCCTCGGCGCTCTGGCTCCCAGCGGCGCCACCGGCCTCATCGATGCCCTCCACACCATCGCGGAAAAAATCGGCCAGCGCGCGTTTGTGGTCATTCTATCCGACTTGTTCACCGCCCCGGATGCCCTCGGCGACGCCCTCCAACATCTGCGCTACCGCAAGCACGACATCTCCGTATTCCATCTGATGGACCCGCAGGAAATCGGCTTTGAATTCGACCGCCCGCACCGCTTCGTCGACCTCGAAGACAACACCGCACTGGTCGTCGAGCCCAATCTCATCGCCGAGGAATACAAGGCCGCACTGCGTGACTTCCTCACCGCCGTGCGCGCCAAGTGCCATGATGCCGCCGCCGATTACCAACTGGTCACCACCGACACGCCGCTGGAGCCGCTGCTGCGTGATTTTCTAACAGCAAGGCTGCCCAAATCCAAGCACTGAGAAAGACACAAGACTGCAAGATACAAGACACAAGACCAGAAATA
>JBILFE010000176.1:0-6805 GCA_044351705.1 Luteolibacter sp.
GTCTGTCTTGCGGTGGTGTCTCGGAATCCATGCTCATGCTTTTGGCGGCTTGGGTTTCTTCGATCTGGGCAGATGTTTCAAATCCTTCGTGGCCATCTCAAAGTCGGTATCCACTGGGCGAGGAGCACTGGTGGCCAGCGCCTTGAACTTGTCGTATTCCAATTCGGCCTTGGCCAGTGCCATCTCGTGAGAAATGCGCCCGGCATGAGTGAGGATGTCGCGGTCGTTCAAAGTCAGAAACCCGTTCAGCTTCTCAATCCAGTCCGCCATGTGCATCGGCACCCGTCGCATCGCCTGGCCTTGGGCGAAGATGAGGTATTGCTCCACGAGATTGTTCAGCGCTGCAAGTTCAGGCTCGTTGAGGTAGTTCTTGGCAATGGAGACATCCTGTTTGCGAATCGCCGCGCCCCGCCAGTTCGTCAGTCCGAGGTTGGACTTCGCCGCATCCACCCGCCCATGAACGATCTCTGCAGCCGTCTGCCCGGTGATGGCCCAATGCACCTTGTTCTGCACTGTTTTGAAAAACATCAGGCTGACTTCCTGCGTGGGGTCGTAATCAATGCTCGTCGCGTAGATGTCCGTGATCTTCTGGTAGAATCGCCGCTCCGAGGTGCGGATGTCCTGTATCCGCCGCATCAACTCCTCGAAATAGTCGAACGGCTGGTCGGGGTTCTTCAGCCGCTCGTCGTCAAGGACGAATCCCTTCACGATGTATTCGCGCAACCGTTGCGTGGCCCAGATACGGAAACGGGTGGCCACCGCACTTTTCACCCGGTAGCCGACGGAAAGGATGGCGTCCAAATTGTAGAAATCCACTTGACGTCGGACGACCCGCGCACCCTCCTGACGAACTGACAAGGATTCCTTGTGAGTTGCCTCACGCTGCAACTCGCCCTCTTCGTAGATGTTCTGGAGATGCAGGCTGATGTTCTGCTGGGTCGTCTGAAAAAGCTCCGCCATGTGCTGCTGGGTCAGCCACACGGTCTCGCCCTCGAACCTTACATCGATCTTAAGCTTCCCGTCCTCTGTCTGGTAAACGAGAAACTGCCCTCCCGGCGATGCTGTCTCGTAATCTTTGCTCATGATTTTGACCTCCTCGCCAATCGAACTTGTAAGTAATCCTTACAAGTTGCCGACTCGACCAGTTCGCCCTCGGCGAAAATGCCTCTCAGGTGGCCGGTTACGTTCTGAGGCGTTGTCTCAAACAGCTCAGCAATTTGCGCCTGCGTCAGCCAAACCGTCTCGTTATCAAACCGGCACTGCACGCGCGTGCGGCCATCCTCCGTCTGGTAGAGGATGATTTCGGAATTGGGCAGAGGATTGGCGTGCATCACTCGGAGGAGATTAGGCTGGAGGATCGGAACATTGCAAGCCGACACTCGGCATCAGGTACTCGGCTAAGGATTTAGGGATAAGGAAGGCCGGCAGCCAAACCTGCATATTGGCTGACAGAAAAAGGGGGACAGAAACAAGAAACCCGTTTTTCTGTGCCCCTTTTTCTGTCAGCCCTCTTGAATATATGATACACTCTGGACCGGCGAGGTGCCTGCCACACCGTTGGCGGAAGCTGTCGAAGCCGCCCGGCACACATTTTACACACCATTTACAGACACAATCGGCGCTTTGGCTTAAGGTGAGAACGTGCGGTGGGTCGTGACGGACCATTCCTCCGGGAAAAATGCCGCGCGCCGTGAATCCCATACCGCCTCAGCACCTACGTTCAACCGAAAATATCCAAGAACTTTCGCATTCACGTGTCACATCATATATGGATCCACGCAACGCCCCCCTGTCGCAGCTCTTCAAACCCGCTTTCTCTGCTATCTCACGCACTCCAACCCCGATGGCAAACCCTAACATTGCAATACCATGAAACGATTCGCACCCTGTATGATGTTTCTAATGACGATGGCGCTGACCGCCACGGCATGGTCCGGACAGGACCGGCCGGAACGGCAGGTTCGTCTTGAACTCAACCTTGCCGACAGCTCCCGTCTGGTCGGAACCCCGGAAATCGAGTCGCTGCCCGTGCAGACGTCCTATGCCAAAATGGACATTCCCTTGCAGCAGATCCTCGCCATTAAAATGGACGACAATCACGAAACGGCAGCATTCGACTTGAAAAACGGCGACAAGCTCAAGGGTGCCCTCACCCTCGGGCCGATCAAGTTGGAGACGGTGTTTGGAAAGGTATCGATCGGTATCGAGCACATCAAAGACCTGCGGGTCATGATGGGGGGCGGGGCGCTGCCGGCGGGCGAGGGAACCCTGGCCTTTGGCGGCGTGAACTGGACGCCATGGCGGACGGCGTTCGAGGTGCAGGGGGACAAGCTGGTCTCGCTGCCGATGGCGCGGCCGGGGTTCAGCTACGGCCATGGCGGCAACGGGCGCGGGGCCACGCTTGTGAGCAACCTTGGCAGCGCCGTATGGAAGGACTACAGCATGGAGTTCGAGTTCTGCATGCGCGGCGTGGATCCGGCGTTTAACCCGCACGGGCTGCCTCTGGACCACCGGGCCGGCTATGTCATGTTTCATGTCGCGGACGCCAAGGAAAGCTGGAACCAACGTGGCTGGAGCAAATACATCCTGAGCCTCAGCGGCGACGGCAGTTGGGGCCTCAGTTGCGACTACAACAGCTACTGCAATGTGGCGTCCGGCTGGGGCAATCCGCAGACCGAAGCCAGTCGCAGCCTGGCGGAAGGCAAGGGATTGAAATTCGACCCGCAGGCCGGCAATAAATTCCGGATAGATGTGAGCGGCACGCGCATTCAGGTGTGGGTTGACGGCAAGCAACTCGCCGACGTGCGCGATGAAAAGATGGGCGCGAGCATTGGCGGACAGACACTGGATCATGGCGGCATCGGGTTTCAGACGCCATGGGAATGCATGATCTGGATCCGCAATTTCTCAGTTAGTTCGCTGTGAAAGAGCATGAAGATGAACCACAAAGAACACAGAGAACACAAAGAAATGGGTACTTTGCGATCTTTGCGCTCTCTGTGGTTAAATCATTGTATTCCAGCCTAAGGACTCCTCAGTACGTTCGACCGAAAATCTCCAATAACTTTCGCATTCACGTGTCGCATCATACGCCCATGAAACAAATCCTCACCACCGCCCTCGCCGGATGGCTGTCCTGCCACATGGTGGCGGGCGCTGCGGAGGAATCGCCAGCGCTTCCCGTCCCGCCCCAGGATGCCCCGGGTGGGGCGGCTTTCGCCAACGAGAACATCGTTCACGATGATGGGACCGGGGCACAAATCTCATTCTTCCTGCCAACTCATGACAAACAGGGAAGTCTGGAGGTCGAGTATACGTCGTATAATATCATCGTCGTGAAAAACGGCAGGTTTCTTCTGCTGGAGGATTTGTCTGGCTCGAAGACTGAAGACGGCAAGGCATTTTTTGGCAAGATCATCATTCCTTCCGAATTCATCGACTCGGCCGAAATTGGCATGTTCGGATCTCCCCGAAGCGCGTCAATTGGCATCGAGAAGAGGCTCAAGGTCAGCACCTTTAAGAAAATCCTGCGGGAGAAATGTTGGACAGAGCAGAAATCCGCAACAGAAGGCAGTACAATTCGCCTGAACTCAAACCGTGTTGCTGCCACCAACATACCTCGCATCCGCGCGGTCATCAAAGCGGATATCACCTTTGATAAACTGTCTGAAATTCTGGGTGAGCCGGACATGGACATCGGCAGTGGCATCCACATCTTTGTCTATGACTTGAGCGACGGCACAGGAATTAGGGTGGGAACTCCAGACAAGAAAGCGGTGAGTTACGTCTATCAAGCCGACAATCGGCTGTTTCCAATCGAGGCTGGCCAGGCGCCTGGTGACCAACAACCGTTCGAAGAGGTTTTGTGGATCGAGCGCCCCAAGCCGGAAATTTCACTGCTCTACCTTGTCTTGACGAACGCTGGCGGGCACGACGACCTTGTTCGGTTGGTTGTCAGCCATGCGTCAGCAGCCCTGCGTGAAGCGGCAAAGCATCAGGGACACGAGTTCAACGTGGTGTACTTTGTGCGGCCCAGCGGGATGTACACAGGATTTTCAGTGGAGCAGTTGCGGGAAATTGCCACTGCATCACCGAAGCGCGCGGAGGAGTTGGTTGGTCAACACACGTGGGGCATCGGAGAATTGCCCAAGCCCGCAGCGCAAGGCGGCGCGATTCGGCCGGAACAGGAATCCACCGCGCCAACACCACGCGACATATTTCCAAGCAAAGCATCCAGCGAACAAAGCGACCACGCCACTGATGACAATCGCTAACCGATGAGATCACAAATGAAATCAACAATGATTGCTGCGGTCATGCTGGCCCTGACTGCGCTTGCCACGCTCCCGGCCATTGCATCGGAGGAGGACTCGCTGGAGTGGACTTCTGTCACCATCCAATGCGGACAGACTCCAGAGGCAGGCGAGATCTCGTGTGAAGCCAGGACAGGAGAGATGGGATGGGCGGCATGCACCGTCCGGGCCTTCGGGAAGGAATACGTGCTGCCCGAGGCCGCCCTCGCCAAACTCAAGGGATTTCCCCTGTCGTCGTTAAGGACCACGCATGAGGCGGGATACGAGGAACTGGGTGGCTATACCGTCCATTTCCGCTTTGCCCGTACCGTCAACAATCCAGAGAACAAGGTTGTGACGGAGATCATTTACGTCTCAGTGAACAAGAACGGCCTCAGTGTTTCCGAGCCGAGACCGAAGAACAGTCACCTTCAGGAGAATGGTGCGGTGCCCCCGCGCGTTGCTCCCGACAAGCCGGAACTTCTCCCGCTGCCTGAGCGGATCCGGACGGCTCTAGCGAACAGGGATGCCGCGGCACTATGGGACTACCTCACCGCGACCGACACCCCGCACAGTGAACGCGTTGCTGCGGCTCTGCACTGGAGCAAATTTCTCTCGCTGGGCGAACTTGCGAAAGTCAGGTCGGCCCTTGCGGAATTGAGCAAGGAGGCCGACATCCACGGGTTCGGCTTGGAGCAAAACCCCCTTGATTGCAGCATCGCACATCTGCCGTCTCTGGCGGAAATGCCGGACGCGGAACGAAGGCGTGTCATCTTCGGACATGAGCTTCTCCAACAACGTCCGCTCACCCGAATGACGTATGACTTGGGTTACTATCTTTACGGTCTGAGGACATGTGGCTCCAGGAACGACCCACGCCGTTTGCCACTCCCATCACCTGAGGTCATGGCAGTGGCTGAAATAGCGATTGACCGGCATGTGCCTGAAGCTGATAGAGTGGCGTATGCTTTTGCTGTTTGCGAGGTAGTTGACTCCCCCCCGTTTCCATCGAATCGGCAATTGGACAGAGAATCCAAGGAAGTACCAATACTATTGCGCAAATTCGAGGAGTGGTATGAGGCTAACAAGGCGGAATTTGCGCGGCAGGCCGCAGCAGAGGCACCCTTGCTGCGGGATGCAAGGAAGAAGCTGCTGGACAAATGACCATGCAACTATTCTTCACCACCGCCCTCGCCGCATGGCTGTCCTGCAATCTGGCGGCAGGCATGGCCGACGAATTGAGGGTCACTCTCAAGGGCGGAGGGATCAGCGGCACCTTTCCGGTCACACCAACCGAGACTTCATGCGGCCGGATCAACTGGGACGGCGTGCCGGACAAGAGCGGGGACATGAGTGGCGGACAATGCGAGATCACCGTCCAATTGGTAGACAAGTCTGTTGTGCTCAAAGAACACACGTTGGCTTCTGACAAGGGAATCCGCTCAGACATCATTGCCAAGACGCTTGTGCCCACTGACAAGGTCCCGTGGACTGGCAAGATCTCACAAACCACCGTAACGGTGTTCCGAGTCGAGCCGGACAAAGAAAACTCGCCCGCGTCTCCCGTGCCGCCGCAGGTGGGTCCATCCATCCCTGTAAGCAATGCGGAAACAACGGAGATGACGCGATTCGTTGAGATGGCACGCGCGGCGTTAGCGAAGGATTCAGGGGGAAAATCGCTTTCACCAGTGCAGCTTGCGGCTCCGGATGCCTTGGGCAAGGACTGGAAGCTATACTCGTCCCAAGAATACGGTGGAGCAGAGTCCGGAATTCATGAACTCCTATACACGGCACAAGAGCCGATGCTGGTTCTCGCAAACCGAGATGAGATTGTGCTGAAAATCAAGGTGTTTTCAACTGTGCCGGCAGCACGGGAATGGGCGCTTCAAACAGCTCTCGCCGGAGCCGCTCCAATGGCTGATCTCGTCAACCGGGCAAAGAACCATTTCGGCAAGACCGGACTCCCTGGGGATTTCTGTTTTGGCCCAGACCTGTTTGTTCGTGGAAATGTGGTCGTGGAGTATGGAAATGACGTGCCTCCCATCGTTCCGGAACACGTTGATGCATCGCTGTTGAAATTGGCATCGATCACTCTGGTGATCAAGCGGGGTGACAAGATCGGGAAACACCTCGGCGATGGGACTCCGCTAAAGAAGAACTATGGCGAGTCAAAACAACTGCTGGATTCCCCCTCAAGTGTTCCGGCCAACACTGAAGTCATGATGTGGAAGGTCGGCGATGGCATCCTGGTCATCGAAACGAGCCTCGGTGCATGCTTCATCGTGGACATCAACTATGTCATCACAGACTCCAAAGACGAGAAGAGGACCACCCTGAAGGTCAAGGAGTTCAATCCGTTCACAGGCGAAATGACCATCGTCGTGCCTTCCCATGAAATCCACCGTTGAAAGATCCGATCCAACGATAGCAAAATGAAATCAGTCCTCACCACGATTATCATCTTTGCATCGATGCTGCCGTGCATGGCCACATCAATGCCCCCCATCTCCGTG
>JBILFE010000177.1:0-6804 GCA_044351705.1 Luteolibacter sp.
GGAGATCACGCCCGCCATCTAAAATGCAAGGTGCCGACTGATCTGCTGGCTCTTACCTGTCGAAAGCCAAATGAACAATACAACATCTTCCCATCCGTCGAAGAATATCCCCCGGTAGCCTGTGGCGGACCCAGACGTTGGCTAAAATTGAATCTCTCATGGACACGTCCGACTACACCGACCCAACGACAATGATCTGCGTGCGATGCGGGCAATCTAACGACTACACCGTTTCGAGATGTGGCGAGTGTGGAGCGCCACTAGACGCATTCGCATCGACCGCGCCTTGGGAGATGGGGACGGCAATGGGCGCATCTTATCCAGCACCGGTTGACCCGCGCACCAAGCCGGTTATTTTTTGGGGTGCGTGGCTGTACTTCGGGCCATCTGCCATCGGATCACTCTGGATCATCGGATCGACGCTATATCCTGTCATCACGGGTGAAGCGAAAGCCAGGGATTTAGTTGATGGACTCGCGATGATGCTGCTCGCCACCCTCTATGGTGCCTTGAGCATCTGGACACTGTGGGCCGTCTCGGCTCGCTACTTCAGGAGAACTCCCTAGGCTGGGTGGATCGCCGCCAAGCTGGTATTGAGGAATCGCCGCTACCCCGACATTGTCGTCGATTCATTTCTAACTTCACAAGAGCCTGATACAGGGATCGTCTCAGTCCGTGGGGCGTATGTCCCAGAGAAGAGGATTCGCCGCGGCAACAAACTCTAAATTCAAGCCTGCACTTCGTTGCTTTGCTGCACGACCTTATTTGACACCATCCGCTCCAGCAGCCAGACGGTCAACAAGGCGAGCGGCAGTGCAAGTAACAAGCCCAGCACCGTCCCGGCGATCAGGTTCAGCGCGACGTTGGGTGAAGCAGGCCACAGCGGGAGCACCGGCTCGACAGTCACGACAACGTGTCCCGCTGGCATTTTGGCTCTGATTTCTTCTTCTATTGTCCTGGTCTTCATCCTTTGAAACATCTCCTGCTCGGATGCCAGATTTTGCTTTGCCGACTCGTCGGATTGTGCTCCACCTAACTCTTTGTCACGGACCAGATCCGCCAGAACCTTCCGCCGCTCCTCGACGATTTTCTCTTGCGCCGCCACCGCCTTCTTCAATTCATCCAGTGCCATCTCCACCTCCCGAGCGTCGGCTTCATCGCGGTAATCCTTGTAGCATCGAACCACCTCGGTCGCGATGTCCCGCGCCGCCGCCTTATCGGCGCACACCACCCGGATAGAAATGACATCCCTGCCCATGATTTCCTTGGTGCTCAACATCCCCCGCAGCACCTCCAATGCGGTTTCCCTGTCCGCGCCCCATTGTCTCGTCAGGTCGAGCTTATCAATCACTTTGAACAGCGTAGTCCGGCTCTTGATCTTATCCGCTTCGGAAATATAGAAAGAAGACAAATTCCGCGAATCGCTGGCAATGCCATTCCAATAGACCATCCGCGGTTTCACCTCGATCACCGCCCGGCTCTCATACTTCTTCGGCATCACGTAGGTAACCACAGCCGCTGTGAATAGCCCGAGGACCGGCCCGATTGGAGCCATCACCAGAAACACCCACCACCAGCGTTTGAGCATGGCGCGATGGTAGTGAGAACCGAGCCACTGTCATCAAAAATCCACGATTCACGCAATCCCCCGGCGGCACTTTGGAAATGGCGAGTTCACTGCCCGAACAAAATCTTCAGCATCCGTTGGGGATTTGCCAGAAAATCGCGGGTGATCCGGTAATGCTCGGTTTCCTCATAGGCGATGCGTTCGATGCCGCTGGATGAGAATTGATAGATGATCGCGTCGGGATAGGCCATCAGGATCGGGGAATGGGTGGCGATGATGAACTGCGATTTATCCTGTACCAGGTCGTGGATCCGCGTCATGACCGCAAGTTGGCGTTGCGGTGAAAGCGCGGCCTCGGGCTCATCCAACAGATAGAAGCCGTTGCCTCGGAACCGGTTCATCACCAGCGCGAGGAAGGATTCCCCGTGGGATTGCTCGTGCAATGAGTGCTCGCTGTAAGAGGGGCCGATCGGTGGGCCGAGACCTGGCTCAGCATCCAATTTCTCGATCTCCGTGGCGACATTGAAAAAACTTTCAGCGCGGAAAAAGTAGCCGTCGCGCGGCCTTGGATGCCCTCTGGATACTCGCAGGAAACGATGAAGCTCGGAGTGCGATTCGCGGGTGCCGAACCTGAAGTTTTTTGACCCTCCTTCTGCATTGAATCCACAGGCCACAGCAACGGCCTCTAGCAATGTCGATTTCCCGGAGCCATTTTCGCCGATGAAGAACGTGACGGCCGGATAGAATTCTAACCTTTCCAGCGGCCGCACGGCGGCAAGTGAAAACGGATAGCAGTCGAACGACTCCACCTCGTCCCGCTTTAGCTCGATGTCCGCGACGTACTTCTTTGTGATCATCAGTGGCGTATGGTCTCGTTGGCGAATGTGGTGTAGTCCAAGGGGCTGTGCGCAGATTGCGGATGACAAAGCTCGGCTTGTCAAGGTTCCCATTCAGGAAATGCCACCGCCCGGAAGTGTGTGATCGTGGCGCCACCCACTGTGGAATTGCGGCTTCACCGCCTGAGGCTCTGAAAAATGGCGTTCAATACTGCTTTTTCCTGTGTGCCATCAGAATTAGGTTAGGTTGCAATGAGTTATCACATTCACACCAAGCGCGGCTACAGCTTCCCGGCAGTGTCCAGTGCGATGCAGAAGGCGGTCCGTCGCGGCGACGCAAAGCTGGCCGGATATTGGGCGCTCGAACTGTGGGCCAGCGGATTCGGCCAGTATGTCTGGCGCCGTCTGCTCACCGTGAGCGCGGAGGATTGTTGGGGGATTCTAACACAGGAGGTCAAGGCGCTGCACGACAGCTACACCGAGATCAACCAGAACACGCCGGCGAAGACGCCGAAAGGCCGCATCTTCATTTCCAAGGCGGTCATCCTGCTGAGCCTCGCCAAGAAAAGCCGTGACGCCGACCACCTGCAAAACTTCGTCTATGACCAGCAGGCCGGGCTGGACCCCGCCACCCTGACCGATGAACTCGAACAGGCGGGCGAATATGTCCCCATCCCCGATTACGCCTATGACTGCCACACGCCACAGGGCCGCAAGATGGGCAAGACCAAGGCCGATTTCTTCCGCGCCGAACAGGACGCCCTCACCCCCTTTCTCCCCGGCCTCTTCGACAACCTGATTGATACCTAACCAACCCCGAGATCCCATGGGCATACACCTGATGCAACCCCGCTTCCCGTTAGGGAAAACCTACGCCACCCCCGGCGCGCTTGCGCTGGACGTGGACCTGTCAGCCTACCTCCGTCGTCACCACTGCGGCGACTGGGGCGAGGAACTCTGCGCCGAAGACAAGCAGGCGAACGAAGACGCGCTCGTTCAGGGCACCCGCCTGCTGAGTTGTTACCGGACCACCAGCGGCGACCGACTCTACATCATCACTGAATGGAATAGATCCCTAACAACCATTTTACTACCCGAGGAGTATTGAGGGCGTCTGTGGTGTTCACTAGTCGGCGATCGATTTCCCGCGACCTATTCTACGGAAAGATTTTCGAACGAACGCAGCATGCCTTTCAGCCTGCTCCCTGAAATCAGAATCCCATTTGTCACAATATCGTTTCTCAGAGAATTCTGCTGGAGGATCCTGACGATAAAGGTTCAGAAACAGGAAATCATAGGCGATGTGCTCTGCTGAATATTTTGTCAGTCTCTCGCCCCCCCACTTGTGCAGAAATCGCTGGAGACCGAAAAATGCGGCAAAATTGTGGTTTTGATTATCATGCAATTCCAGCGAATCAACGATTGGTTGAATGATGTCTATGAAATGAACTTTCGGAACTTTCTCATTGGCGTTGATTGAATTCTCATATTCGTAGCCGAGAAAACGCAACGCGCATACCGTCTGGGCTTCGCTCACATCTTCTGGGAAATAGTAACAAGGCATGTGTTTAATATGTGTGCCTATCCTGCTGGTGGCAAGTTCAATCCGCATGCCAAAGACTGGGTTTCCTGTCTAACGGCAGTCTATCAAATGCGGATGGTGCATGAGAGGGTCGGCCATATTGCCATACCTTGTGCGGGGGTTGTGAGTTCCTACGCTTGAATACGAGGCACCCAAGAGGGTGTCTTTTTTTGCGTCCGTGTGTCTGGATTTCCGGCCCGTTCAATCCGCATGCCAATGACGCGGGTGGCCCGGAAATGGTGAGAAAATATGGCGCGGTCCGCTGCGCGGATGGTGCGCGACAAACGACGCGGGTGGGTGGCAGGAAGAAGGATGCCGGAACGCACAACCCTCCGGCCCACAGCACCATGAAAGCAGCTCCGCGCTACCGTCCCGGCACGACCAACCGGATCACCGTCACCAGCGTCCGCGAGGATGCCTGCACCATCACCACTGACACGCCCGAGAACCTGTTGAAGTTCTGGCGGGAGATCATCGCCACCCAGCCCGACCACGAACCCGACAAGGAGAGCGTGGTTGTCGTGATGATGAACACCCGGCTTCGTCCCTATGCATGGCACCGGGTCAGCCTCGGGACGGTGAACGAATGTTCCGGTCATCCAAGGGAGATTTTTAGACCCGTCATTGCGGCTGGAGCCTACGGATTCGCGGTCATGCATAATCACCCGAGTGGGGATTGCAGCCCATCGAGATCTGACGAAGCCATGACCCGCCGCGTTGGCGAAGCGTCGAACCTGCTGCAAATCCGCTTTATCGACCATGTGATCGTCGGTGAGTCCGCCCCCGGCAGAAGTCCATACTATTCATTCCGCGAGGCGGGCCTGATCGCGTGACGTTCAATCAGCATGCCAATTGGTTAGGCGGCATGCAAATGGCGAAAATTATGGCGCGCATTGGCGTGCGGATGGTGCGCGACAAACGACGGCGGCGTTGACGAGGCTCAGGATGTCGGAACGCACAAACCTCCGACCCCACAAATGCAATGAAAACGAAAGACACAAAAGCCGCCACATGGCTAACCGGAAAGAGCAAGCGATTCACTGATAGCTTGGATAAAGGAACCACCGCGTTCTCTGAAACCCACGACATGAAAGGCTACGTCCATGCCGTTCGAGGCGGGAGGATAGTCGCCACTGTAACTGCCGCCACCCAACGCAAAGCCGAGAAGTTGGCTGAACAAACGTGGGGTGTCCGATAACCCTCAACCCCACACCTACCCATGAATGCAATCACAAAGCCGATGCTCGCCTCCAAGTGCGAGCGCCCCAACCTGCTGCCATTCCCTGTCCTCGCCACGCCCAAGCTCGACGGCATCCGCTGTCTCAAGCTCGGCGGCAAGGCGCTGACACGATCATTCAAACCGATCTCCAACCGCTTCGCCCGCGAGTGGATTGAAGCCAACCTGCCCGACGGCCTGGACGGCGAGTTGATGTTGCGCGGCGGCACCTTCAACGAAACCACCAGCGCCATCGGTGCCCGCGACGGTCAGCCGGATTTCCTCTTCCATGTTTTCGATTATGTAACGGATTCCATCAGCACGCCCTACCGGCAGCGGATGGAAGTGCTTGCCGCGTTGCCGGACTCCCCGCGCATCGTGAAAGTCCTGCCGGTTCTCATTCGTGACGCCGCCGACCTTGCCGCATACGAAGAGGAATGCATCACCGCCGGATACGAGGGCGTGATGGTTAGAACCCCCAACTCACCCTACAAGTGCGGTCGTTCCACCGAGCGGGAAGCGTGGTTGCTCAAGATCAAGCGATTCGAGGACGCCGAAGCCATGGTGCTTGCAAGCTATGAGGGGATGACCAACCAGAACGCCGCCGAACTGGATGCCTTCGGGCGCACGAAACGCAGCCTCGCCCAGGCGGGCATGATCGGCCGGGGCGAACTCGGCGGCTTTGTGGTGCGGCACCTCTCAACCGGCGTCGAGTTCCGGCTCGGCTACAACCACATCGTCGGTGGGGTGGACCGCGTGACCCTGTGGCTGCGGCGCGAGATGCTTGTCGGGAAAGTGGTGAAGTTCAGCCACCAGCCGAGCGGAGCGAAGGAGGCACCCCGCTTCCCCAAGTTCATCGGCTTCCGCGAGGCGTGGGACATGTGAGATATGCGGTCCCGTTCAATCCGCATGCCAATCGGTTAGGCCGATGCAAAATGGCACGCAAATATGGTGCGCACTGGCGTGCGGATGGTGCGCGACAAACGACGCGGATGGCTGGCAGGAAGGAGGATGTCGGAACGCACAACCCTCCGGCAATCCAAGCCACCATGAGATCCCAAGATACCCAAGCCGAGCGCATCACCTTCGGGGTTGAACTCGAAACCACCATCCCCGCCATGTCAGGAATTGCCGTCGGCGGCTATCATTCCGGTGCCGCCGTGCGCGTCGGTGCCGATGTCCTAACCAACCTGCCGCTCAACGCCCCCACATTCGCCGGTGACTTCTGGCGGGCCGAGCGCGACGGTTCCATCCGCGCCAACCCGGGCCGCCTGGCTTGTGAGTTTGTCTCACCCATCCTGCGGGGCGGCGACGGCGTCCAACATCTCATTCAATTCGTCGAATGGGCGAACGCCATCGGGGCGAACGTGAATGCCTCCTGCGGTTGCCACATCACCGTGGGTGTGGAATCCATCATTGGCACCAACGACCCGCAGGCGATGAGCGAATTTGCCCGCAAGCTCGCCCACATCGCACGCTGGCACGCCATGAGCCTCTACGGCCAAACGGGCACCGGTCGCCACCTGAACCATTACAGCCATGTGCTTGAGGATGATGTGGGGGTGTTGGTGAAACGGATGGAACGCGTGTCCAATCCCACCCG
>JBILFE010000338.1:0-4797 GCA_044351705.1 Luteolibacter sp.
GCCGCGTCCTGGACACGCCTCAGCCGCTGACCTTGGCCGCCGTGCCCGCCATGTGGCAGGCATGGGACCGCGTGGGCCTGGACTTCACTCCCGTCCGCCTCGCCATCTCTGCCGGCGCACCCTTGCCGGCGGCCCTGGAAGCCGCCGTGTTCGCCCGCACCGGCTTGAAAATCCACAACTTTTACGGCAGCAGTGAATGCGGCGGCATTGCCTATGACCGGACCTCAGAACCCCGGACCCAAGCCACCCTCGCGGGCACTCCGATGGCCGGCGTTGCCTTCGCGTGCGATCCCGCCAGCGCTTGTCTGCGCATCACTTCTGCCGCCGTCGCCGAGGGCTATGTGGCCGCCGGCCCGGCCGCAGACGCCGCCGCCGGGCCGGGCGCTGGAACCTGGCTGGCGCAGGATGTGGTCCGCATCGACGAGCAGGGCGCGGTTCATCTGTTAGGCCGGGCGGGCGACTTCATCAGCGTGGCCGGCCACAAGTTTTCCCCCACGCTCATCGAGGACGTGTTGCGGCGGGTTCCGGGCGTGCGCCACTGCGTGGTCTTTGGCGTGCCCAGTCCCAATGAAATCCGCGTCGAGGACGTGGTGGCCTGCGTCAATCTAACGGCTGAAACCGACCTCCATCTTCTCAAGAGCGCCTTCACCGCGCTGCCATCCACCTATTGTCCGCGCCATTGGTGGCGGTGTGACGACCTCCACCCGGATGCGCGCGGCAAGCTCTCGCGCAGCCGCTGGCGCGAACGCTGGCTCGCGCAAGCGGCCGGCGGCACCCCGCCGCAATAATCACCCACATAAACTAACAACCATGATCCTATCCCGTGTCTGCCTGTTCTCCGCCCCGGCCTTGGCGGCAGCGTTTCTCATGGCTTCGTGCGGCGGCGTTGTCGGCCTGCGCCGACAAGTGGATAAACTGGAACACCGCGGCGCGGTATCCGTACAAGTGCGGCCCCTCCCCGAGGGCAAGGCCGCGACCTATGCCCTGGCCTGGCGCAAGGAAAACGGCGTGCCGAAAGACTCCGTCGGCTTCCAGTTGGTGCGTCCCGATGGGTTCGCGGCCTTCACCCTGGACTTGAATCAAAGCTATTGTGTGGGTGCCTTCACCGATGAAAACGGCAACCGCGCCTATGACGCCGGTGAACCCTTCGCGGTGCTTGCCGGGGTGAAACCGCTGTCGCTGAGTGATCCGCGCGTGAGACCGAGGGCTCTGCAACTCACCCTCACGCGCGCGCATGTCCTGGCGGCGGGGACCGTGATTCAAGTGCCGCATGAAAACGCCGCACTGGGTGGCAAATTGACATTTGCGGTGGGTGACGTGGCGTCGCTTGATGAAAAACGCTTCGCGGCGGATCAAGGGTCGGGCGGGCTGTGGCGGCCGCTCGATTTCCTGAACACCAACGCGATCGGACTCTATTTGACCGAACCGTACGACCCGCAACGCATTCCCGTCGTGTTCGTTTACGGCATCGGTGGCAGCCCGCAGGACTGGCGCTACTTCATCGAGCACTTCGACCGCAAGCGCTATCAACTCTGGTTCTATCATTACCCCAGCGGCATGCGCCTGGACCGCGTCAGCGGCGTGCTCGCCGCCAGCTTGCGCCAACTCAAACAGCGGCACCGCTTCACCAAGTGCTACCTCGTGGCACACAGCATGGGCGGACTGGTGGCGCGCGCCGCCATCACCGCCGCAGGGGGCCCGGATGGCCGCGATTTCATCCCGAAATTTGTCAGCATTTCCACCCCGTGGGGCGGCCATGCGGCCACCGAGTTAGGCATCCGCCACCTCAAGAAGCCGGTTCCATCGTGGCTCGATGTCCGGCCTAACGGCGATTTCCTGCTCTCCCTCTATGCCCAGCCGCTGCCACCGGGAACCACCCACGACCTGATCTATGGCACCCGCGCGGCCGGGTCCATTTTCATCAAGGAGGAGAATGATGGCGTGGTCACCGTGGCCAGCGAAACCGATCCGCGCATCCGGCGTGGGGCCAGAACCGTGGTCCGCTATCCGTATGGCCATGTCGATATTCTCAACCGACCCGATGTCGTGCAAAAAGTCATCGATTTGTTAGGGAGGTGACCCTGAGGAGCGGTTGGCGTTGCAACAAAACCCCGCTGCGGGCATGCGCCCTAGCCACAATCATTGACGGGAGCCGGATATTATGGCAAATCCAGGCACGTGAACCACCCGCCATCTCCACTCCCTCCAGGCCCGAAACTTGCCTGGGGTGCCGAGTTGGCGCGGCGTGTGCGGACTCACACCGTATTCAAGACCAGCGGCATCTGCGTGTTCATTTGGGTGTTTTTCATCCTTTACTTCCATGTGTTGCGGCATCCCGTGCGTCCGGTCACCATCATGCCGCTTACCGCGCTCGACCGGATGATTCCCTTCCAGCCACAGGCGTTGTTCCCCTATCTGTCGCTGTGGTTCTATCTCGGCACCGCTCCCGGATTGCTGCTCACTTACCGCGAACTCATCGCCTACGGGTTGTGGGCCGCCGCCCTCTGCGGCTTTGGTTTGGCTTGTTTCCACTTCTGGCCCACCGCGGTGCCGCCGCACGGATTTGATGTCTCGGGCCATGCGGGATTCGCCATGCTGCAAGGCGTGGACTCAACCGGCAACGTCTGCCCGTCGCTTCACGTGGCCACCGCCATGTTCACCGCGATTTGGGTCGAACACTTGCTGCGCCGGCTGCGGATGCCGTCGGGCCTGCGCCTGCTCAACGCCGCCGTGTTCGCGGCCATCGCCTATTCCACCCTCGCCACCAAACAGCATGTGGTGCTCGATGCGCTGGCCGGCGCGGCACTCGGCGTCGTCTTCGCCCTGGCGGCCTTGCGCTGGAGCCCCTCGTCCGTTAACGGCGCGCCGTCCTAACCGGATTGCCGCCCCGCGCCAGGCGCCACAGCAGCACCGGCATGCGCAGCAGAAACCCGCAGCACAGCCGGATGTGCATCCAGGTCAGCAGCGTGTTGTCCCGAACATACCGGAATTGCGAAACCCCTCCCTCCGATGGTGTTAGATAGCGCACCGGTGTCGGCAGCACCACTATGGGCACTCCCGCCCACGCCAAACGCACCGCCATCTCCGGATCAAAATCAAAGCGCCGCGCCCAGCTCGTCGTGGCAAACGCCGCCAACAGCCGGTCTAGCGGATAGACCCGCATGCCGAACAACGAATCGCCGAGTCCCCAGCCGAGGGTTTCGATGGCGGCCCAGGTGTTGGAAACCTTGCGACCGCGGATTCGCAGGAGCGGGGCATCCGGCCCGAAGACCGGGGCGCCGAACACCGCCGCGCCGTCATGAGCCTGCGCCAATTGAATAAACTGCGGAATGAATGCCGCCGGATGCTGGCCGTCCGCGTCCATCGTCAGGGCATGAGTGAAGCCCGCGATACGGGCCAAGGTGGCACCATGCCTGACCGCCGCGCCCTTGCCATGGTTGCTTGCCAATTCCAGCACCCGCAACTGCGGGTGGTTGGCGGCAAGCGTGCTTAGAGCGGACGCGCTGCCATCGGAACTGCCGTCGATGACGACCCACACATCGGGCCATTGGGCCAGCGCTGCCTGCACCGTGTCGGCAAGCAGGCGCGCCCCGCTGTTATAGGATGGGATCAGCACGAACAGTTTCATGCGCTGTGGTCCAGATAGATATTTCGCAGGCGGGCATTGAAATCCTCGACGGACTCGTCCTCCCCGCAGGTCACCGGTTCTCCGACGCGCATGCGGATATGCGTCTGCTTGCGCGGCAGGTGCCAGACCGGCCAGCCTTTTGATAGGTAGTCGCTGTCGGTGGTGACCAACACCGGCCACACCGGCACTTGCGAGCGCTTGGCCACCAGCGCCATGCTGCCTTGCAGTGGGTTGAGCGCGCATTGCTGCTTGCGGGTGCGGGTTCCCTCGGGGAAAAACAACATGCGCCCGCCGTCACCGAGGACATCCACGGCCCGCTTGACCATTCGGATGGCCGGCGCGTTGGGAATCAACCCGGCTAACATCGCGCCACCGACAAACAGCGGATTGCGAATCAGGCTGGCTTTGAAAATGCAGGTCATGGGGTCCAGCCGGCTGAGTAAAAACACCACATCCCACATCGCCGGATGATTGGGCGCCACAATGTAGCCACCGGTTTGCCGCGCGAGTTTGTCAAAGCCGGTGAATTCGCAGGTGGCGATGCCGAATTGTTTGAGCACCACGACGTAAAGCGCGAATGCGCGGCGCAGCCAGCGCTGGCCGAGGCGTTGGACCCCGCGCTGCCTGAGCAACGGCAACAGCAACAAGCCCATCACGAGGAACCACAGCGCGCCAAGCGTCCAACAAATGAGGCTCGTCAATACCACGAGCACCAGCCGGGTCACTCCCAATCGACCTTGTTTCATGGCGCGGCTGGGGGGTCAGCGGGCGTGGTGGGGCTGGTCCCTTGAAGGCCGCTGCCAAGGCGTTGCATGAGTTCCACGTATTCCCACATGTTGGCCCCCTTGCCACGGCGGCGGAGTTTGGCCATGGTTTCGATAAATGCCGGCGGCGGATCCCCCACCGCCCAGTTGCTGGAGGATTTCTGCACCTGCTTGAGCCGGGCGTGAATGCTTGCCACGGTGAGCGGCGGTTCCAGATAGAACAAGGGTTCTAACAAATGATCCGCGGCCGCACCGGGCGGCTCGTGGCCGGTGGCCAACTGCCACAGCGGCGTGCCTGGATAGACCCGCATGCCGATGGTGGCGAAAAACAACGCGTTGGGCAGCGCCGCGGCGCGGGCGAGGGTTTCTTCCATGGTTTGGGGGGTTTCTCCCGGCCCACCGAAG
>JBILFE010000178.1:0-6765 GCA_044351705.1 Luteolibacter sp.
CCTCATCGGCGGGCTGGCAGTGTTCGCATGGAGGCGCAGCCCGCACCGCGGCCGCACCGCCATTCTTGAATCCCTCCGCTGCCTGGCCACTCTCGTCGTCGTCATCCTGTTATGGCAGCCCGAATGGCGCACCACCCTGCATCCCGCCACCAAGCCGCGCATCGCCATCCTCTGGGACGACTCGAAATCCATGACCACGGCGGATGCGCCGCTGCCGCCGGCGCTTTCTAACACCAGCGCCGTGGTCACCCGCGCGGAGTGGGTGAAAAAAGCCCTCGCCGCCGACCTGTGGAAACCGCTGCAGGCTGACGGCGCCAACGAGCTCATCACCCAGGCCTTTGCCACTCCGCCCAAGGACGCCGCGCCGCTGGTCGGCACCGACCTGGATGCCCCGCTCACCGCGCTGCTGGAAAAGGAAACCAACCTGCGTGCCGTCATCCTGCTCAGCGATGGCGATTACAATCTGGGCCAACCGCCGGTGGCCGCCGCGCAGAAAATGCGCCTGCGTGGCGTGCCGCTGTTTCCCATCCCGGTGGGCAGCAAGTCGCGCTTGCCCGACCTCGACCTGCTCTCCGTCGCCGCACCCACCTACGGCATCGTCGGTGAGAACGTCCAAATCCCTTTCTCCATCCGCTCCTCGTTAGATCGGCAGGTGCGCACCGTCGCCCGCCTCCGTGATGAATCCGGCCACGAACGCACCAAAGAACTCATCATCCCTCCTAACACCGAAATCTACGATTCCCTGCTGTGGCGCCTGGATAAAGAAGGTGCCTCCCCGCTCGAACTCTCCATCCCGGTGGCAGACGGCGAACTTGTCGCATCTAACAACTCGCGCAAATTCAGCATAGCCGGCCGCCCGGAGCGCATCCGCGTGCTGGTGGTGGAAACTTTGCCGCGGTGGGAATACCGCTTCCTGCACAATGCGCTGACCCGCGACCCCGGCGTCGAGCTCACCTGCCTGTTGTTGCATCCGCAACTCAATGCCGCGACCGGCAAGAACTACATCACGGAGTTTCCATCCAAACTCGAGGACCTCGCCAAATTCGATGTGATCTTCCTCGGCGATGTCGGCGTCGGCTCCGGCCAACTCACCAAAGACCAATGCGCGCTCATCCGCGGCTTGGTCGAAAACCAAGCCTCCGGCGTCGTCTTCCTGCCAGGCCCCCAAGGCAACCAAGCCACCCTCCTCGATACCGAACTCTCCGACCTGCTGCCGGTGATACTCGACGCCGAGCATAAAACCGGCATGCCCGAGATGATCGCCTCGCCGCTCAACCTAACAACCGAGGGACGCAAATCCCTGCTTACCATGTTAGGCAACAGCGAGGAGGAAAATCCGGAAATTTGGCGGCGTCTGCCCGGCTTCTACTGGTATGCGCCGGTGATCAAAGCCAAGGCCGGCACGGAAGTGTTAGCGGTGCACGGCAACCGCCGGGACAAATTCGGGCCGATACCGCTGATCGTGACCAAGCCGGCGGGCAGCGGCAAGGTGCTGTTCATGGGGATCGATTCGGCGTGGCGGTGGCGGCGTGGGGTGGAGGATCTGTATCATTACCGGTTCTGGGGCCAAGTGGCGCGCTGGATGTCCTATCAGCGCAACATGGCCGCCGGCCAGCGCGTGCGCCTCTTCTACAGCCCTGAGCGACCCGTGCCGGGCAATACCCTCACCCTCAATGCCAATGCCTTCGACACCAACGGCGCACCTCTGCAAGAGGGCCACGTGGCCATCGACATCACCGCTCCGGATGGCCGCACCCAACGCCTTGAGTTGCAGAAAAACGACAGCGCCTGGGGGGCCTACGCGGGGCGTTTCAAAATCGACCTGCCGGGTGCGTGGAAACTGCGGGCCAGCATTGCCGGCAGTACTGACAAACCGGTGGAGACCACCCTGTATGCGCAGGGCGTTGAAATCGAAAAGACCGGCCAGCCGGCCCGCCCCGAAGTGTTGGGGGAAATGGCCAAGGTTTCCAAAGGTCGCGTCATCCAGCCCAACCAGCTTGTCGATTTGGTTAGGGAAATCAGTGCCTTGCCCGAGCCCCGTCCGTTGCAAAACCGCATCCCGCTGTGGAGCGACTGGCGCACCCTCACCGGCCTCATCGCCCTGCTCGCCTTGTTCTGGACCGGTCGCAAACTCAGCGGCGTGTTCTAACTGGGCGCGGGACATTGCGGCGCCAGCTATAGCGTCAGCGGATCTAGCGGGTTGAAGGGCGATGCTCAGAACTCAGCATTCGACCTCACAATGGCCGCGGGGTCGAGCAAGTTCAATTCCCTGATATTGGGGTAAATCGCGGCAAAGAAACCACTGAGGAACTGATTACCACTGAGATCACTGATCATTCATTAAGGAAGAACGGACTGAAGTCCGTAACTACGTAACTACGAGCCGAAACAAAGATTGACAATGCGACTCCAAGCGCTAGAGAAGCCGCAGGACGCCATGATAACAACAACCGCCTTTTCACTCGACGGACACAAGATCGTTCAGACGCTTGGCATGGTGAGAGGAATCACGGTTCGGACGCGCTCCCTGCCCCTCACCATTCTAGGCGGACTCGCCATGCTCTTTGGCGGGCGTTCCCCCATCTTCAGCAACTTGTGCGAACAGGCACGGGCAGAGTCATACCAGCTCATGATCAAACACGCTGAGCAGATGGGTGCCAACGCGATTATTGCGGTGCGCTATGACACGGGGCCGATGAGTGGTGCGGCGGAAGTACTCTGCTATGGTACCGCAGTGGTCATTGAACCCAGGGCGTGACCGAACAAATCCACTAACACCACATTGAACGGCCCCGCCACCCGGTCATTTCAGATTCACCGGATAGGGAATGGCGGGACGGCACAGCAGGCCTTCGCTGGAGGTTGCTCCGGAGACCTCGGCGCCGGGTGTTCCGCGCCGTCCATTGATCGGCTTGGAGTGCCACCACCACCAGCCGTTTTTTTCCGCATTCCAGGCCGCATAGGTGAAGCTGGTATCGGTGACCCGGATCACGCCAAAACAACGCGCACCATGCTGGATGGAGCCGATGTTAATCGCCCTCGTGCTTGTCATGGTTGCCAACACATTCGTAAACAGGCACGGGCGGGGGCGGCGAACGGTGGAGCCCGTAAAACGACACAAATTGGTTCCACTCCGACTGCTTGCCGTCCTGAGTGAGATCGCCGGCGATGAGCAGGGCGGACGCCTGGTCCACTGTGCCGCCGATTTTTTGTGGCCACGGCTGGCCCGCGATGCCGTGCATCTGGCGCTCCATTTCCTTGCGCACCGGCAGCGCATCGACCCATGCGAACGGGCCTTTTGCGTTGCGACCTAGCACTTTCGAGCCGAAGTGAAGGTCGGCAAGCGCCCACAGCGTCACATCCAGCCCGCCCTTGCGGGGCACCTGTTGGATCACCGGGTGCTGCTGCCGGTATCGCCACCAAGCGTAGCCCCCGCCGATGAGGGTAGCTAACGCGAGGAGCCAACCGAGGGTGACGAGCGTGCGCCTCAAAATCGGGCGCGGTTGGTGTGACGGCCATCAACTTTCAAAATCCTCAATGGCCATGCGCACGGGTTTGCCGCTGACGACGTCGAGGCGCTCGATTTCGTCCATGGCTGCGGCAAGGTTTTTCTCCAGCGCCTTGTGGGTCAAAAACACCACCGGCACCTGTTCGCCTGCGTTCTGCTCCTTTTGCATCACCGCTCCGATGCTGATCTTGTTTTTACCTAACACGTGGGCCACCTGCGCGATGACGTCCGGCTGGTCTTTGAGCGACAGCCGCAAGTAGCAGCGGATGGAAATATCTTGCGCGCTGCGTACCGGCAGCGCCTGGTGCTTGAGCAGCCACGCACTGCATCCGCCCTTGCCTGCCACCGCTTCCATGATGTCGCCAATGACCGCGCTGGCGGTCGGCAGCCGGCCCGCGCCGCGTCCGTAGTAGAGTGTGCTGCCGACCACGTCACCTTCCACAAAAACTGCGTTATAGGAATCGTGCACGGACGCCAGCAAATGTCCTTCCGGTATGAGTGAAGGCTCGACGCGCATTTCGATTTCGCCGTTGACCTCACGGATCACCGCCAGCAGTTTGATGCGGTAGCCGAGTTCAGCGGCATACTCGATTTCACGGTGCGAAAGGCCGCGGATCCCTTCGATCGTGAAGGCGTCCATCGCCACGGGCGCGCCGTATGCCAGCGAGGCCAGCACCACCGCCTTATGGGCGGTATCGATGCCGTCGATGTCGAGGTCCGGCGGTGTCTCGGCGTAACCGAGCTTCTGGGCATCGGCCAGGACCACGTCAAAGTCGAGGCCCTCACGTTCCATGCGGGTGAGGATGTAATTGCACGTTCCATTCAGAATGCCGTACATGCTTTTGATCCGGTTGCCGACCAAGCCGTCGCGCAACGCGCGGAGCACCGGGATGCCGCCGCCGACGCTGGCTTCAAAATAGAGTCCTGCGCCACTCTGCACCGATGCTTCAAACAGTTCGCGACCGGCTTCGGCCAACAGCGCCTTGTTGGCCGTCACCACCGGCTTGCCGTTTTTCAACGCACGCAAAACAAAATCCTTGGCGGTTTTGATCCCGCCTATCAATTCGACGATCACATCGATTTCCGGATCGTTAATGACGGCAAGCGCATCGGTCGTTAGCAGCGATGCATCCACCTTCACACCGCGGTCGGTATTGATGTTAAGGTCGGCGATCTTGCCAATCTTCGGCAAAATCCCGGTGCGTTGCGCCATGAGTTCGCCATTGTTGAGGATGGCCTCAACCACGCCGGCACCAACCGTGCCGAATCCAAGAATACCTATTTTTACTTCTTTCAATGGCTCAGAAATGACTTGGGTTGCTGCCGTGCTCATGCGGAATTCCGTGTTGCGCGAAAATAGCTATCAGAACCGTTTTGCCAAGTTATTTCGTTGAACACTCCAGAGGACTCCAGGGTGTTTGGCTGAATCAGCCTCTACTCAAGGAACCGCAAAGCTTTTCCAGTTTCAGCTCAACATCGGTGCGCATCGCTGCGGATATTGCCATGTTAGCCTCGGTTATAAATCCACTGCACCTTTGCTCGACGCTGGATGCTGCCACTCAAAGCCTTGATTTTCAGAAACCTACCCCACCGTTCGCACTGCCAACTGTCGGGCCGTGAACAGGCTGCCTTGGGCGTCTTCCCGCAGCGCCCGCGCGCCGCTCGTTCGCTTCGGCCCGAATTGCCCGCGATAGGTCTCAAACACTCCGTCCACATAGGATTTCGTGCCCAGCACCAAGCCGTCGGAGAAATACCGCACCCGGCAGCGCAACAACGCGGCACGGCTCAATTTGCCTTGCCGTTGTTTCTCCGCGGCGGCCTCTTCGCTGCCAATCCCCGCCCGCTTCTTTTTTGCTCCGCCGCTACTGCCACCCGACCGCTCACGGCCGTCCTCAAACAACCAGCACCGGTACACTTCCGCCGCGCTCATGCCTTTGGCGGTGGCCGGCGTGTCCCAGGCTTTTGCGCCCCGATCCGCATGCCCGACCACCCCGCACAACCCGCTGCGTGCCGCCGTGCCGCCGCCCATTGCCTCCCCGTACCCGCACCACCGATAATCCTTCGGGTCTTTCACCATCCCCGCGCGCAGCGGGTTCAGATCGATGTAGGCCGCCATCGTCCGCAGCGCCTCGCCGTCCTCCACCAGCACACTTTTGAAGCGTTCCATCCACAGCGTCCCGCGCCGGTTGTGGTGCTTGTTGTACCAGCGCGAAAACCGCTCCTTCAACTCCTTCACAAATACCGGCAGATTGCACATCCGCCGCAGATAACCGGCGATGAGCGACTCCGCCTCCGCCGGCAGCCCGCGCTGCCGCAAGTCCGCCAACTCCGCCCGCAGCGCCGCGATGTACGCCCGCGAATACAGCAGGCGCAGGTGTTCCAGCAAGCGCGCCTCGCCGCCAGGGCCAACGAATTGCGCCACGAACGAGTCGTGGGCCGGCACCCGGGCGAGGATATGGAAATGGTTGTCCATCACCGCGTACGTGCGGATTTCCACCCCGGCGAAGCGGGCCAAGCGCCACATCAAGCGGCGCAGCGCTTCTTTTTCCGTGTCCCCGAGCAAGCGTTCGCCGCCTGCGGTGCGGCTCATGATATGATAGCTCGCCCCTTCCGCCGGGCCCACCACAATCCGCTGCCGCCGCCCTTTCCAGCCGCGTGCAAACACCCTGCCAAGGCAGGCACCCGTCGGCAGCTCTATCCGTTCCAAGGGCGAGAGCACTCGTGGCTTGGCTTCCACCGTCGCATCCATTCCCTTCACTGTAGGTTTTTTCATGCAGCAAGGAATCGCATTTAACTGCCGCGTGGTCAACAATATAACGATTGGCATTATATTTAATGTCAGCCAAACGCCCTACAGAGGACTCCGGTTGCTGCCGCCGCCTTTCCCCGCAGCTTGCTCGCCCGTTCTTGCGCTTTTCCTCAAACCGTTCCCGGCATGCGAGTGGTGTGCCTAGGGTTTGTCCACGGCATGCAGTCCGGTGGGAGTCGATGGGGGCATACCGGCCGCGCCGGTCCGGTCGATGCGCAGGGCGACGTCTTGTTGATAGGTCACCGGTGCCAGGGTGCGGGTGCCGCCGGCGTGGGTGAAATCCTCCGTGCGCAACACGGCCAGATCGGCGGGCCGGGTCCACACCGCCCGCCAGGTCCCTACCGGCAGCGCCACCACCGGTGCCACGGTGAAGCTCGCGCCATCGATGAGGTTATAGGAAAGCTGAAAGGTGCCCGAGCTTTTGCCGTGATGCCAATAGGCGACGTAT
>JBILFE010000179.1:0-6760 GCA_044351705.1 Luteolibacter sp.
TGGCGACCACCAGTGGACGCCCCCACTTGACTGGCGGTCCGCACGTTTGAAGACTGACTTCACTTGCAAGCCCAATTGAACATTTCACGCCACTGTTACCTAGTTAGCACATTCCGCCGTACGCCTACAACGGCATGTCGAAAACCACTGCAAAACTAACAAAATTCACCATCGTGCTCGCGCTGTCGGCGGCAGGATGGTGGGGCGTGCGCTGGTTTCTTGAGCGGGACAAGGGCGGGGAAAACGGCATTGCTTGGCTGGTGCCATTCAAGGACATGCGGATCGAGCGGGCCGGTCCTGGTGGCGTTCGCTATTCGGTGGATGCCAATCGGGCAGTCTATCGATTGGAGATGCTGCCCGAGGACGGCCACTCCCAACACGTGTTCACCAGCTACGGCGCGGCATTGCGTTACGCCCGCGAACGGAATCTGCCCGGGCTGCCATCCGCCTCACTGGTGCTTGCGACGTGTTCCGCGAGTGACTTCCGGATGCAGGCCGCACTGGAGATGGCGCTCGATGCCGACCCGCAGACAGGGCGAGCGGCCTTGTTGCGGCGGTGGCTCAATGCGGTTATGGCACTCCGCACGCAGGCACAGCCGGGGGCGCTGGCCGCCTGCGATGGAGCCGCGATCTATCTGGCAACAGCCATGCTGTTAGGAAAGGATGAACCTTCCTTGCCGGAGGACTTGAGGCGGCTTGCCGCGAACGCGACGAGCGCCGCCAATGATCCCCCGCTAGGTCCGTGGGCGACAACCCCGGAACTTGCCACGATTTGGCGGCGCGACCGGTTTCTGGCCTGCGGCATTGAAGTTAGAGAAGCGGCCGGTGCGGCGGTGGCAGCCGTGCTGGCGCGGACGCAGGTTGCCGACGGCCAACTGGCGGCGGGCTGGCAAAAACAATTGGCCGTGTCGCGGGTGCTTCATGGCAAAGAGCCCGCTGTGACCTTCGAATCGTTAGCCGCACAGCTCACCAACGTGCCCGATGCTGAAATCACCGGTCCGGTTGCGGTGGAATGCGTGCAATCGGCCGTTGCGCAGAGTGGCTCTGGCGGTGAGTGTTGCAATCCCGCGCCCGCCGCGCTGTCGCGCGTGATGACCCCAGAAGAGGAGGTGTTGATGCCGCTGCAAATGAAGGCGTGGAATGATCCGGTGGGATCATTGGTTAGGTCGATCCGCGCCGGAGAAATCTCACTCGCGCCGGGCCCTGATGCGGGTTTCTATCGGCACCGTTGGTATGCCCTCGAGACACTCGCCGCCCCGGCACGGGCACCGGAGGCGCTCAAGCTGCAGTTGAGCGCCGACTATCAACGCCGCTGGCAGCGCGCATTTGCCGCCGGCTTCACAGAGGGTCGTTCGGGGTTTATAAAACGACTGCCGATCGTGACCATGGGCTCAAAGATGGAGGGCGAGGTTCCGGTGGACGTCGCACCGCAATTCACCGCAGAGCCGGCACCCGTGGTGTATTTGCGGTTGGCGCGGGCCTATCGTGCACTGGAACGCGCTCTGGCCGTGGCGATGGGCGACACACCCTGGCTGCAACTTCGCGATGCATCTGGCGCACCGGTCGCCTCCGACCTGCGGCAGCGGGCGGATGTCCTCTATGGGCTGGCGCTCAAGGTGTATCGTGAAGTCGGGTTTGCACCGCAATTGCTAGAAGACGAAGCCATCATGGATGTTGCCGCGGCAAAGGCGGCGGCAGATGCTTGGTGCGCGACACTGGAGACGAACCCGGATGTCAACCGGGATGCGCGCTTGCTGGTGCCTTTGGCAACCGACGGCACCGGTTCGCAGCGCTGCCCGGCGGTGCTGGGAGTACGGTTAGAACCGGTGCAGTACTCGTGGGTGGAGGAGCCTGATGTCAGCGCTGAGATGAAGGCCCGGTTCGTCCCGGCCCGTTACTGGCTGGCCTCCCCCATCCCGGCGATCCTAACCGTCAGCGACGTTCCCTCACCTGCGGAATTCAGGAAACGTTGCGACGGTCACGCGAACGTGCGCGGGCTCTACGCGGTATTCCGCCAAAATCCGCCGCCACTGCATACTCCCGCACGGCGTTGGTGGCCTTGGCTGGCGGCGGGCGTGGTGCTGTTAGGATCGGCGTTTGGCGTGGCGCGGTGGTGGCGGCAGCGGACGCAGCGCTGCCGCAGATTCGTGCTGGCCGGGATGGGAGTCGGATTTTCAAGTGCAATTGTGTTCGCCTCGCTGGTGCCCCCCCTGTGGCTTCTGCGCCTGACATTCTTGCATGTCCTCATGCCATGCGCCAACCTGGTTGGCGGGATGGAAGACGGATTCTTCAAGTGGGCGGGAAAGCGCCAAGTGACACTGGCCATGGATTTTCTCCAGGATCCCGATGCACAGACCCGCTATTATGGCGCGATGATGACCTTGTATAAACTCAACGATGAAGCGTGCACTGCGACACAATGGGCACTGCTGCGTTCGAGGATTCACGACGATGTGCCCGAGGTTGGCTGGGCGGCCTGGGCAATGTTGTGTCGGCGGGAAAATGAGATTGCTTTCCTGATCGACGACCTGGATCACTGTGACCTTCCGGAAGACTTGAGACTCCGGCTTAGGTGGCTGGGAGAAGCGCATCCCAGCCACCCCGACGTGGTTGGCGTGGCTTTGCAACTGGCTGCCGATCCGCGTCCTGCCATCCGAGCTGCAGTGCTGCCTTGTCTCGCGCAGTGGAAACCTTCCGTGCCAGCCATGGTTGATGCGGTTAGGGCGGCAACTCGCGATGCCGATGCTGCGGTCCGCGAGCAGGCTGTGATTTGGCTGGGTATCCAACTGGTTGCGGCTGATTTGAATCCACTGTTGATTCTATGGCGTGACCCGGCCGCACGCGTGCGTAGTGCCGCCTTCAAGGCTGTGGGTAAACGCATCCGAAAATCCTCTGCCTATCCCAAACCGGCCGATCCGACACCCCGCTGGACGGATCAATCCATACAGCCCATGTTAGTCGAATATGCGCGCAACCCCGCAGTCACCTTCGAGGAACGGCTTGCCGCCGCACGCTGGATAGCGGATCCAGCCACCCTGCGCGCATCGTGCAAGGAATTGTTAGCCGAAGCGGAGCGGTTGCCAGATCTCGTCGTTCACGATGGAACCCAGCGCTGGACACGCCACGAGGCACTGGCTCTGCTGGCGATGCGATGGGTGCTGGCCGAACAATATGCCCAATTCACATCGAAAAATTCTCAAGAATACACCTGCCAACTGGAGGCGCAACCCACGCTGCTGGATGCCTTGACTGCGTGTATGGCGGCAAACCGGGACGCTGCCGGCACCCTGGAAGTGCTACGCATGGCCGCGCGACAGCCCGAAACCCTCAAGACCGCCGGGACTCTCATGCAGCGCTTGCAGGAAGCCGCACAAACGCCCGGGCAGAGGTGATTATTGCGCAAGGTGGGCGGGCGCGACAAATCGATGGTCCGATCGGACCATCAATTTGTCGCGACACACAGCAAGCCGGGCTCGGGCGAAGGGGGCCTCGCATGAGAAATGGAGGACCTGCCGCAGGATGCGGCAGGCAGCACGCTGGAAGGGGGTATGGAGTGGGAAAGATGGAAAACCTGCCGCAGGATGCGGCAGGCAGCACGCTGGAAGCGTGCGCCACCCATTGATCCTAATAGTCATGCGCCTTGACGCTACAGGAGCAGTCAGCTACGGTCACGGCATGCCCGTTGATAATTGCATAGGGCCCTGAGCGCCGGAGCAATCCGGCACCCACCTCCATCACCTAACCCTAACATACATGAAACATTCCACAATTGCATTGGCCACGGCCCTGGTTTTCGGCACCGGTCTGGTTATGGCCAAAGACACCCCGGTCACCCTCGAGTCGCTGTTGCGTGAAATGATCGACCCCGCCGCAGTTGCGCGCTGGCCGCAACCGGAATACCTGTGCAAGCAGGACGGCAGCTACGATCGCGAGGCGAAGACGCCTAACGACCCATCCAAGTGGTATGCCAATGGCGACAACATGGAAGGCATGCACCAGGCGGCCAAATGGGAAGACCATCAGGGCCGCCCGGAGTGCGTGCTGCTGGACGTCGATGGTCCGGGCGCCGTGGTCCGTATCTGGACTGGCGGTGCCGATCCCAAGGGCAAGGTGCGCTTCTACCTCGATGGGGCCGATGCGCCGGTCATCGAAGCGCCGCTGTATGATTTGTTAGGCGGGCGGGACTTCGTGCCCAAGCCGCTGGCGATCGAAAACTCGGGCAAGGCGACCAATCTCTATCTGCCCATTCCATACGCCAAACATTGCAAGATCACCTACGACGAGGGCCGCCCGCCAGGGCCACCGCCGGGACGTTGGTATAACATCGAGTATCGGGCCTATCCGCCAGGCACGCGGGTCGAGCCGTTCACGATGGCCGGTTTCAAAGCGCTGCAACCCTTGGTGGCGGAGGTGGTCACCACCCTAACTAATCCACCCGCCGACAGCGGCGGCACGCCGGTCACGCTCGATCAACCGCTCGCGCCGGGCAAGGAGGCCACGCTCGAGTTGCCCGCCGGCAGCCATGCCGTGCGCGAACTGACAGTGACGCTTGACGGGATGCCGGTGGGTGAGTTGGAGGCGGTCTTGCGCGCCACGGTGCTGCGTGCCAGCTTCGACGGCGAGGAAACCATCTGGTGCCCGCTGGGGGAATTTTTCGGCAGCGGGGTGGGCCTCAACGAGCTTCAAAGCTGGACCCGCACGGTGAATCCCAATGGCACCATGACCTGCCGTTGGGTCATGCCCTATCAGAAATCCGCCAGGCTCGGCCTGGTCAACCTCGGCAAGGGGGATGTCCGCTGCAAACTCCAAGCCAAGGTGGGCGCCTGGAAATGGGATGAGCGCTCGATGGTTTTCCACAGCAACTGGCACTATCAGAACTCCATTTCAACCCGTCCCTACAGCGATTGGAATTTTTTGCAGGCAAGCGGTCGCGGGATCTACGTCGGCGACACCCTGGCGCTTTGGAATCCAAACGGCAAATGGTGGGGCGAAGGTGACGAAAAAATCTGGGTGGACGGGGAGGGCTTTCCGTCTCATTTCGGCACCGGCAGCGAAGACTACTATGGCTATGCGTGGGGCAATCCGGCGCTATTCCAAGGGCCGTTCTGCAACCAACCCCGCGCCGGCCACAGCAACAAGGGCCACACCACCAACACCCGCACCCGCTCACTGGATGCCATCCCCTTCACCCGCTCGCTCAAACATGACATGGAAATCTGGCACTGGGCCGGCTGCCAGGTCACCTACAGCTTGGCAACCTATTGGTATGCCGCACCCGGCACCACCCACAACCGCAAGCCACAACCGGAAGGCGCGTCGGCCGCAATCGATGGCGCGCCGACCCGACTGCCGGGCGCAATCGAGTGCGAGCGGATGAAGGTCCTAACAAAGTCACCGGACCTTGCCAGCGTGCTGCAATCCGGAGTTTCGTTAGGCGGACGGGGTTGGAGCGGCGACGCGCAGTTGCTCGTCAAGGCGCTGAAGCCCGGCGATTTTGTCGAGTTGGTGGTGGCCGAAAACGTGCAGGGGCCGCAAAAACTCACGCTGTATGCCACCAAGAGCTATGATTTCGGCACTCTGCGCTTCAGCGTCAATGGCAGCAAGATCGATCCCGACTGGGATGCCTACGCGCCACAGCCAGCCCTAACAGGACCGATGGGGCTCGGCACCTTCGAACCCAAGGACGGCAGGATCATCATGCGGGTGGAAGTCATTGGCGCCAATCCCGCCGCCAAGGACACCCGGTCGTTCTTCGGCCTGGATTGCGTGGTGATAGACAAGCCGTAGCCGGGCACGGCGCTTGTCATTTGGCGGTTTTCATCTTCGGCTGGATGGCAAACTGGTCATCGTCCTTGAGTTCCTTTTTGAGCCGATAGAGTTCCGCCTTCAGTTTGGCGACGGTATCGGCCTGGGCCGGGTCCTGATAGATATTGTGCATCTCCGCAGGATCCTTGATGAGATCATACATCTCCCATTGATCCTTGGTCCAGAAATAGATCAGCTTGTGGGTCTCGGTGCGGACGCCATAGTGCGCACGGGTGTTGTGATCACCGGGGTCGTGATAGTAACGGTAATACCAACTTGTGCGCCAATCGGCGGGCCGATCGCCTTTGAGCAACGGCACGAGGCTGCGGCCTTGCATGTCGGCGGGCACAGGCAGACCCGCCACCTCCATGAAGGTCGGCGCGAAATCGACATTGATGCCCATGGCCGCTTGGTTGGATCCGGGCTTGGCGGCGCCTGGCCAGCGGACGAGGAATGGCATTTTGATCGATTCCTCATACATGAAGCGTTTGTCATAGAGCCCGTGGTCACCGAGGAAAAACCCCTGGTCGCTGGTGTAGATGACGAGGGTGTTCTGCGCCAGGCCAGCCTGATCGAGGTACTCGAGAATACGGCCGACGTTGTCGTCCACGGATTGGACGCAGGCGAGGTAATCCTGCATATAGCGCTGGTATTTCCATTTAAGCAGCGCGTCACCGGTCAAACCGGCGGGTGGAGGCCCTTTGGTGTCGGTCGGATTGAGGTTTTCCAACACCTTTTGCTTGCACTCGCGGATGGCATCGGCGCGACCGCTGTGGTCATCGCGCAACGTCTCCGGCTCGGGGATTTGCTTGTTGGCAAACATCGCCTTGTGTTTGGCGTCGGGCTGCCAGTTGCGGTGCGGCGCCTTGTGGTGGCACATCAAAAAGAACGGCTGGTCCTGCGGGCGGTTCTTGAGGAACTCGATGGACAGGTCGGTGATGATATCGGTGACGTA
>JBILFE010000180.1:0-6758 GCA_044351705.1 Luteolibacter sp.
TGGGATGCCGGAAGAACTCAAGCTCACTGCCGCTAACACGGTGGCACTCATCAAACGCGGGCAACAGGTTTTCACCATGACTTGCGCCCTATGTCATGGCTCATCCGGGGATGGCCAGGGCCTGACTTCCGCCTATGGCGTGCCGGTGGCCGCCAATCCCAATGCCAGGCTCAACTCAATCCCGCCAGCGGTCTATCCGGATGGCCGCATCTTCAATACCATCACTCACGGCAAAGGCATGATGGGTGCTTATGGCACCAACCTGGCCGTCAGGGACCGTTGGGCGGTGGTCGCTTACGTCCGCACCCTGCAAGCCGCCAAAGCCAGCCAATCCAAGGCACCCTAACCCGTTTGCATCCCGCACGCAATGGCACATCACCCCGTAACTTCCGCTGACATCGCCATCGAGGGTGATCACCTCGATGCCTCCGCAATCACGCGGGTGAAGTCGATAGCCCTTGGCATCGCTGCTATTGGCACCGGCATCAGCTTGTATTTGTTGTTTGTCGCGCCGCCAAAAATCAGCGGGCCGTTTGCCTACTCATGGTTGTTTGCCTTCTATTTTTTCCTGACCCTGTCCATCGGCGGATGTTTTTGGACGCTGCTGCACAACGTCACCAACTCCGGTTGGGGGACGAGCGTGCGCCGCACCTTTGAAAACCTCGCTGCCACCTATCCATGGATGTGTCTGTTCGGCCTGCCACTGCTTTGCCCGCAAGTTCAGCAATACCTGTATGAGTGGATGAACATCCACCGTCATGAGGCGAGCGGTAACCTGCGGGATTATTTGGAACATGCAGAGCGCCTGCTCTATCACAAGTACTGGTTCATGCATATACCGTTCTGGTATGCGCGGGTGATCTTCTGGGGGGTGGGTCTGAGCGTGGTCATCTGCGGATTGCGCAAACTCTCCACAGATCAGGACACCGATGCCAATCCGGGCACCTCCCGCCTCATCAAGGCACGCTTCCACTCCACCTACACGCTCATCATTTTCGCTTTCACCATCACCTTCAGCGGCATGGATTTGGTGATGGCGCTGGACTACAAGTGGTTTTCAACCATGTGGGGTGTTTATCTGTTTGCCGGGGCCGCGCTCAACTCGATGGCGGTGATCATTCTGGTATGCACCTGGCTCATGAGCCGTGGCCATCTCAGGCATGTGACGGGGCCGGAGCATTTCCATCTGATGGGCAAGTTGCTGCTGGCGTTCACGATGTTCTGGGCCTACGTCGCCTTCTCGCAGTTTTTCCTGATTTGGTATTCCAACCAGCCTGATGAGACCTCCTACTTCCTCATCCGCAACACCGGCAATTGGAACATCGCCATGATCACCTTGGTGGTCGGTCATTTTTTCGTGCCTTTCGTCCTTCTGCTCCACGCCTGGCTGAAGAAAAATCCCGTTATCCTCTCGGCCGTGGCGGCTTATACCCTGTGCATGCATGGGCTCGACCACTACCTCATCATCATTCCCGAACGAGGTGTTTCGCTTGGCGGTGAACACATGAGCAGGGGGGCCGCCTTTGACGGCCTGGGTCCCATTCAGGTCTCCATTCCAGGAGCCTTGTGGGGCGATATTTTCGCCTTCATCACGATGGGGGCGGCCTTCCTGTTTTTCCTGCTCCGCGCCCTTGGCCAACACTCGCTCTATCCTAACCGCGACCCCCGCATCCTCGAATCCGCCAACGTCTCCAACTGACAACCGACAACTGACAACCGACAACCGACAACCGACAACCGATAACCGATAACCGATAACCGATAACCGATAACCGATAACCGATAACTGATAACTGATAACTTTCTTCCCTCCCCATGGACCCCACGCGCGACAACCCGGTAATCCGCTGCACCACCTTCTGGTGGGGGTGCGCGACGTTTTTATTTTTCGGCGTGTTGTTGGCAGCCATACTCATGACCCAACGCCAGCCACCGACCTCCCTTGAGGCCGCCGCCGCCGAGGCCCGCTATGTCACCAAGGCCAGGATTCTCAAGGCTGAGGCGGACACATTGTCGATGCAGGAAATTGAAGCCGCGATTCCCAAAATTGCCGCAGAGCTGCCAACCCGCCAGCCACGGGCAGTGGAAAAGCCCGAGCAGGTGGTGCCTGGCTCGCCCACGGCGCGGAAACTCGCCGCCGAACCAGCGGTGCCGGGCAGTCCCAACGGGGTGCCGGTTGCCGCCCCGCCTGCGGCCAATCCGCCGGCCGCACCCGCTTCCCCGGCGGAGTCCGGCAAACCCTAACGTGTAAGACCATACAATCTAACAAACAAATGGTTCCCGCCACTTCCACCACCTCCCCATCCGACGTCACGCTGCGAGCCGGGATAGACCGCTCGTTGCGACATCCGGTGATGTTTTTTCTGACCAGTGGTGCGGCATGGCTGGCGGTGTCAATATTGCTTGCGATAGTGGCATCGATGAAGGTGCATTACCCGGTGTTCATGGATGGGCATGCCTACACCACCTACGGCCGGGTTTTTCCCGCGCACATCAATACCCTGGTGTATGGATGGGGTTGCCAGGCCGCCTTCGCGGTCACTCTCTGGCTGATGGCCCGCATGTCACTGCAGGAATGCCGCTGTGCCGGCACCTTAGTCACGGCCGGCCACATGTGGAATTGCGGAGTGCTGCTTGGCACCGCGGGCATTTTGGGCGGGTACGGCACCGGCATGCCGTGGATGGAATTTCCCTCCTTTGTGTGGCCGGTGCTGGTCATGAGTTATGTTGCGATCGGGGTCTGGTCGTTTGTCGGGTTGCGGGTGAGTGGCGGCGGGCGAACCTATATCTCGCAATGGTATCTGTTAGCCGCGATGATCTGGTTTCCGTGGGTATTCATCAGCGCCAACGTGCTGCTGCACTGCACCAGCGGGCATCCGGTGATGGCCGCGGCCGTAAATGCCTGGTACAAGTCCGGTTTGTTATTTTTGTTTTTCATCCCGGTGGCAGTGGGTGCCGCCTACTATCTGGCGCCCAAGCTCACCGGGCACGGGATTGCGAGTCGCGGCCTTGCGCAGCTTGGTTTCTGGTCGTTGGCGGTGGTGGCCCCGTGGGCGGGCATGCAGAAGTTGGCGGGCGCGCCGATTCCGGTGTTTTTGCCGTATGTGGGGGCGGCCGCCACGGTGCTGTTGGCGGTGCCGCTGGCCACCGCCGGCATCAACATTTTGCGCGCCATTTTTGCGGGTGAGGGCAAGCTGCCGCAAAGCCCGGCACTGTATTTTACGGTTATGGGAGTGATCTGCCTGTTGGTGTTGTCCGTGGCCGCCATCGCGCTCAACCTGCCGGGGTCATCGCTGCAGCTCACCCAGTTTTCCTTGTCCGGGTACGGCTTTGACATGCTCGCGATGTATGGCTGTTTCAGTTCCATCATGTTTGGCGCCGTGTATTTCATCGTCCCCCGCGTCACCTGCCGGGAATGGATTTCCAGCCGCCTCATCAACATGCATTTCTTTTTTTCCGCCTATGGCATTGTCGCCCTCGCCTTCGGGGCCTTGTTTGGCGGCGTTATTCAGGGCCGTGCCCAGGAAGCCTGGCTTCAGCCGTGGGCAACCGTCACCACTGCGGTTCACCCCTACGCGGCGGTGTCCACCTTCGCCTGGTGCGTCATCCTCTTTTCTAACACATTCTTTTTCGTGCACCTCGCCCTGATGTGGTTGGGTCGCGGGCGGCGCGGCGGGGGGCCCACCATGCTGGATTCAGCGGAGGAGTTAGAAGCGCGCGGAGGTCGGCCCCGCCACTGAAGGGTCATTCTTCAATCCCAACATTCATGTACATGCGCAATTTCATATTAGGACTGACCGTCAGCTTTGGTCTGGCGTGGCTGGTGATCATCGTCGTGCCCTTCATCAAGATGCGCAATCTCCAACCGCTGGTCCTCAACAAGGCGATTGATGGCGCAAGCGGGATTTTCTATCCGAAGCGCGGCGCTCGCATCCTGCATGGTGCCAAAGTGTACGCTGAAAACGGTTGCTATCTGTGTCATACCCAAGTGGTGCGACCGACCTATGCCGGCAACGACCTTTACCGGCCGGATTGGGGGGGGCTTGCCAATGACCCCGAACGGGGGAACACCCGCCGCGAAACCAATGCCTACGACTTTGAAGGCGAACGCTTTGCCCACATCGGAAGCACCCGCATGGGGCCGGATTTGACCAACCTCGGCCGCCGCTTGGAGGCGGCGGTGGCCGCCAAAGGCAGTGGCGATCCGGCGGCCTGGCTTTACGCCCATCTCTACAACCCGCGCTTGACTTCAGAATTGCGCAAATCCACCTGCCCGTCATATCGCTATCTTTTCACCCGGCGCGAGATCAAGGGGCAGCCCGCCAGCGGGGCTCTGCCCTATGGTGGCAGCGCTACCACCGAGCTGGTACCAACGTCTGATGCCAAGGCGCTGGTTTCCTATCTGCTATCGCTGAAAAAGGACCAGGCGGTGCCTGCCGCACTCAATTTCGCCGGTGCGGCCAACAAGTCCGCCGCGCCATGATGGCTTTCCGTAAATTTCAACGCCCCCGATTATCATGTTAGAAGAAAACCCGCTGAAGCCAGATGCCGCCGCCGCCGCCATTGCCGAGCATGCGGCGGTGTTGCGAGAGAAGCGCATTGCGGAGGATGGCCGGCAAGCGCTTGCGTGGTGGATCCTTGTTGGTTGCGCAGCGGTATTGATCCTGGCAGGATTCATCCTGCGTTATGGCGGCAATCGTTGGTCATACACAGCGCTTTTCCGTGACGGTTATGTCCGCGCCACGCCGCCCGGCAGTACGGCCAAACCGCTGCCGCCCAAACCCGCAATGGAAGCGTACCTGGCACGGGGCCGGAAAGTTTTTGATGCGAAGTGCATCGTTTGTCATGGACCGGAAGCCAAGGGAAATGGGGTGACCTTTCCGTCGCTGGTGGGGTCGGCGTGGGCCAATGGTGAAACCCAGCGCTTTGCCATGATCATCCTCAACGGCCTGCAGGGTCCTGTTAGCAACGGCAAAACCTATGGCCTGATGACTCCGCAGGGCATCGGCATGACCCCTGAAGAGCTTGCTGGCATCATGACATACGTCCGCAACCATTTTGGCAACACCACGGGCGATGTGGTCACCGTCGAAATGGCCAGGGCCGCCATGAAAATATCCGCCGCCCGCAAGAATGCCGGCCAGGCCGTTACCGCCGCGGAGCTCACTGCCGATCACCTCAAAGCCCTTGCCGGCCTGCCGGTCACCGCCGCCACCTTGGTCGACCCCATCACGCTCGAGCCCGTTGCCACCACCGCCACTGTGCCACCCCGGTAATTATTGGCTGACAGCCAACAAATTAGGTTGTCAGGCACAGCCGGAAACCGCAGATTCGGCCTGTTCCAAGAGGACTTCTCCTTAAATCAATCAATCGTAACAAAGCAATTATGAATCCAAGTATTAGCCGAAGGTCATTTTTTAAAACCACCGCTGGGGCTGCCGTGTTCAGCCAGTTTGGTTGCAACATCCTCCACGCCCAAAACAAAGGTGACAAACTGCGCCTGGCCATCATCGGCACTGGCGGTAAGGGCGGATCCCATCTCCAATGCGTCAAGCAAGCCGGTGATATCGTCGTCGCCCACTGCGACATCGACGCCAACCGCCAGGGGATGGTGCCTGGCACCTGGTCGGGCTCCAAGTTCTATCAGGACTACCGGCAGTTGTTTGACAAGGAGATGAAGAATTTTGACGCGATCATGGTGGCGACGCCGGACCACAGTCACTATCAACCGACCGCGCTGGCGATGGCCGCCGGCAAACATTGCTACACGCAGAAACCGCTGGTGCACACGGTGTGGGAAGCCCGCCAATTGAAACTGGCTGTTGAAAAGCACAAGGTGGCCACCCAAATGGGCAACCAGGGCCACTCCGGTGAGGGCAACCGCATGATCTATGAATACGTCAACAACGGCATGCTCGGCGATGTGTCCGAAATCCATTGCGTCACCAACCGCCCGATCTGGCCGCAGGGTGGAGCGCGTCCGACCGGTCAAGATCCGGTGCCGGCCAACGTCAACTGGGACTTGTGGCTTGGGCCGGCCCCTGAGCGTCCATACAAGAATGGGGTTTACCATGATTTCAAATGGCGCGGGTTTTATGACTTCGGGGGCGGCGCCCTCGCCGACATGGCCTGCCACACCATGGACAGCATTTTCTGGTCGATGAATCCGGGAGTGCCCAAGAGCGTGGAGGTGATGGAAATCTACAAGCACAGCGACGACATGTTCCCGTCCGGGGCGATTTTCCGCTGGGTGTTTCCTGCCGGCACACTGCCCAACGGCAAGCCGCGTCCGGAACTCACCATCTACTGGTACGAAGGCAAGTTGCTCAAAGACGGCAAGGAAGTGCCGGCACTGGAACGCGTCCGCCGCCCCGAAAAATTGGAGGCCAACAAGAGAATGCCGAACAGCGGCAACGTCTATTTCGGCACCAAGGCCGATCTGCTCATTCAGGGCGACTATGGCGACAGTCCGCGGATTGTCACCGCGCCGGGCGAAGCGTCCGTGGGCAAGCCACCGCAGCTTCTGCCGCGCAATCCGGATGGCACCGGCGACTACGGCCAATATGCCGAATGGCGCCGCGCCTGTGTGGGTGACAAGGATTGGAAACATCCGGGTTCCAATTTCACCTACGCCGCGCCATTCACGGAAGCCATCTTGTTGGGCAACATCGCCCTGCGCGTCGGCAAACTCGGTGAGAAACTCGAGTATGATGCCAAGCAGATGAAGTTCACCAACAATGAAGAGGCTAACAAGCACC
>JBILFE010000181.1:0-6740 GCA_044351705.1 Luteolibacter sp.
GTGGTACTCAGTTCCTCAGTGGTTTCTTTGCCGCGATTTACCCCAATATCAGGGAATTGAACTTGCTCGCCCCCGTGGCCATTGTCAGGTCGAATGCTGAGTTCTGAAATCATAAATTCTAAATTCTAAACCAGCTTCGTCTCCAGCGTTCTCACGAGGGGGTTCTTCTCTTCTTACCCGCCGCATTCTAAAACCCATCAGTGTAATCAGTGTAATCAGTTCTTATCTGTGGTTTTCTTGTTCCGCTTCGCCTCTAACCCCCGCGTTCTAAACCCATCAGTGTAATCAGTTCTTTTCTGTGGTTTCTTAGTCCGCCTCACCTCTAACCCCCGCGTTCTAACGAACGATTTGAGCCGCCGATTCATTCGCAACTCAGGGTGCCGCGAAGATGATTTTTTCGTTCTTGGCTGAGCCGCGGCCGAAGCCATCGCCGATGTCTTTGGTGGTGACATAAAGCATCAGGCTGATGAGGAGCAGGGCGAAAACCGTTTGCACCACTTCCAGCACCCGCGCCTTGACCGGGCGGCGCGCGATTTTTTCCAAGATGGCGAGGGTGATATGGCCGCCGTCCAAGACCGGCAGTGGCAGCATGTTGAGCACGGCCAGATTCACGTTGAACAGGACCATGAAGGCGAGCAAACGACGCCAGGCGTCCTCGGTTTGCAGGATCGCATATTGATGTTTGGCGATGCCCACCGGGCCGCTCAAGTGGTCGATGCCGATGCTGGAATCACGCGCCACCACGCTGGTGATGGTGACCCACATCATGCGCAGGCTCTCAACCACCTGGCTCCATGCACCGGGATGGACGATGCGCACATCGATCCCGCTGTCCCGGTCCCACAACAAGCCGACCATCGGGTCCATTCCCTTTGGATTGATGGGCCGCTCCGGGGTGAGCGTGACTTCGCGGGTTTGGCCGGCGGGGTTTTGCACTTCGAGCACCACGGGTTTCCATTGTTGTTCCTTGAGGTATTGGGAAAACTGCGGCGGACTGTAGAGTTTGTGACCATCGACCTTGAGCACTTGGTCGCCCTTGGCGAGACCGGCATCCGCCGCCGGACCATTGACAGTGACTTCTTCCACCAGCGCCGGACTCGCATACGACAACCCGACCTGACGCAGACCTCGGCGTTGGAACCATTGCGATTTTTCCGTCTCAAACCCGGAGGTGAGCGTCAGAGGTTGCTCCACGCCGGGGCGCTGGACCGTGAACTGCAGTTGCTCGCCGCGACTCAGAATGACCCGCGCCATGATGGAATCCAGCGGGCCGCTGAAGCCGGTGACCGGCTCGCCATTGATGGCGATAATGGAGTCGCCGAGCTGCAAGCCCGCCTTTGCGGCTGGACTGTCAGTTAGGATGAACCCAATCTCGGTGCTGGGGATGAAATCCGCCGGTTTGCCCACCTGCCACACCATCACCGCCGCCAGCAACGCCAACAACATCGAAAACAAAGGCCCGGCAAATGCCACGATGATCTTGTCCAGCGGTGTGATCGGTGGCAACGCCTTGGCCTGCGCGTTGCCGCCCTCGATCGCCTCCATCGGGGCCATTTGCGGCAACGCCACAAAACCACCCGCCGGGATCCAGCCCAGCCCGTATTGCACCCCGTTGATCGTCTTGCTCCAGATCGGCCGGCCAAACCAAATTTGAAACCGGTCAATCTGCAAGCCGCGCCACTTGCCGGCGAGAAAATGCCCCAGTTCGTGGGTGAAAATAATGACGTTGAAGATCATCACAACGACGAAAACCAACAGCGCAACGTGCAAAATCGTGGATAACATGGGCATGAACAGCAGGGGAGAACACGCAAACTAGCGTCGCCAACCATTCCGGCAAGTGCTTAAATTCGTTAACAATCTCAAATTTCGCGATTTTTCACTTTTCCGGACCGCGGCGAAGGCCTTTACTCTTGAAGCACCGCACGCATGCCCGCCATCCCACCCCCCTTGCTTCCCCCTATGCAGCCGCATGACACCATTCTCGTCACCGGCGCGGCCGGCATGATCGGCAGCGCCTTGGTGTGGGCTCTCAACCGCCAGGGATACGACAACATCATCCTCACCGACCGGCTCGGTTGCGACGAAAGATGGCGCAACCTCGTCCCGCTCCGCTTCGCGGATTATCTGGATGCCGACGCACTTTGGGACCAGCTCGACGGACCCGCCCTGAGTGCCGTCCGCTGGGTTTTCCACCTCGGTGCCTGCTCCGCCACCACCGAAAAAAATGCCGCCTACCTGATGGAAAACAATTTCCGATACAGCCGGCGGCTGGCCGAGTGGGCGTTGGCCGGCGGGCGGCGCTTTGTGTATGCTTCATCGGCCGCGACTTATGGCAATGGGGAGGCCGGCATGGCGGATGGCCAGGAACACCTCGATGCCTACTGCCCGCTCAACATGTACGGCTACTCGAAGCATCTGTTTGATCTCCACGCCCGCCAGCGCGGGTGGTTCGACCGCATCGTCGGTCTCAAGTATTTCAACATCTTCGGCCCCAATGAAGACCACAAGGCCGATATGCGCAGTGTCGTCCACAAGGCCACCGGTCAGATCCGCGACTCCGGATCAGTCAGTCTCTTCCGCAGCCATCACCCCGACTACCGGGATGGCGAGCAACAGCGCGATTTCCTCTATGTCAAGGACGCCGTCGCCATGACCCTGCATCTGGCCAGGACGCCAAACGCCGCCGGCATCTACAACATCGGTTCCGGCCAGGCGGCCACTTGGATTGACCTGGTCACCCCCATTTTCAACGCCCTCAATCTGCCGGTGCGCATCGAGTTTGTCGATATGCCCGAGGTGCTCCGCGGCAAATACCAATACCACACCTGTGCCAACGTCCAGCGCTTGGTGGATTCCGGGTGGAACGCCGCCATCCCTTCGCTGGCCGGGGCGGTCCAGAATTATGTAACCCACTACCTCGTCCCGGACCGCAGACTCGGGGATCTACCAGAACCCTGATGCCATGACCCAGCCCACTTTCGAGACTTCCCTAACCGAGCTGCAAGGCGTGCTCGACGCCTGTCGCCCGCTGGCGCCGGCCGTCGAGGCCGCGGGCAGAGCCATCATTGGCAGCATCCAAACCGGTGGCAAACTCCTCACTTGCGGCAATGGCGGCAGTGCCGCAGACGCCCTGCATCTCGCCGAGGAACTCGTCGGGCGCTATCATATCGAACGCCGCGCGCTGCCCGCGGTTTGTCTCAATGCGGATCCGACCGCGATCACTTGTATTTGCAACGATTACGGCTACACCCATGTTTTCTCACGGGGGGTGGAAGCGCTTGGCCGCCGCGGCGACATTCTCGTGGGTTTCACCACCAGTGGCAACAGCGCCAATGTCATCGCCGCCATCAAAACAGCCGCCGCCCTCGGTGTCACCACCATCCTGCTGGCCGGCCGCGATGGCGGCCAGGCCCGCGGCCTCTGCGATCACGAAATCATTGTCGCCAGCCACAACACAGCCCGGATTCAGGAAGTTCATACCCTCGTCTTGCACCAATGGCTCGAAGCCATCGATGGCACGGTTTGGCCCGCCCTTCTGCCATGAACGCCACCCCCCCCATCGACGCCGCTGCCATTCTTGACGCCATCCGCAGCCTGCGACTCCTGGTCATCGGCGATGTCATGTTGGACCATTACATTTGGGGTGAGGTCAACCGTATTTCCCCCGAGGCGCCGGTGCCGGTGATTCACGTCATGCGCGAAAGCCACACCGCCGGTGGTGCCGCCAATGTCGCCCTCAACCTCGCCGCCCTCGGGGCCTCAGTTTCCCTCATCGGCATCGTCGGCGATGATGCCGCCGGAACCACCCTCGCCCGCATCTTTGACCAGGAGTCGATCGATTTCAGCCGTGGCATCATCGACCCCGCCGCCGCCACTATCGTCAAGACCCGCGTCATTGCCCGTACCCAACAACTCTGCCGCATCGACCGCGAGGCCGCCCGGCATTGCTACGCGCTGGATGCCGCCGCAGAGGTGGATTTGTTGTTAGATGAGGCGCTGGCAGGGGTGGATGCGGTGATTGTCTCTGACTACGCCAAGGGTGTCGTTACCCAACCCTTGTTGGACCGGCTCCTCGTGCTGGCCGCTGCGCGCGGGGTCTTCGTGGCGGTCGATCCTAAGCCTGCCCGTCACCTCCACTTCCGCGGTGTCGGTCTCATCACGCCGAACCGCCATGAAGCCCTGGAGCTGGCCGGACTGCCCGAGCCTGGCCACGGCGAAGCGTACCCGCTGGCGGAAATCTGCCGCCGCATTCATGAGTCGTTCGGGCCGCAACTGCTGGTCATCACGCTCGGGGCGGATGGCATGGCGCTGAGCCGGAATGGCAACGTCGAGCATGTTCTGGCCACTGCGGCGCGCGAGGTTTTCGATGTCTCAGGGGCTGGTGACACCGTCATTGCCACGCTCAGTGCGGCACTTGCCAGCGGTGCCTCCGCCGTGGCGGCCGCCACCCTGGCCAACCGGGCCGCCGGCGTCGTCATCTCCAAAATGGGCACCGCCACCGCCAGCGCCGAAGAGATCCTGCGGCCCTGACCCCCGCTGGGCCATGATGCTGTCGCACTCATCCGCCATTTCGCCTTAGTCAGCCGACGTTGTCGTCAATATCATAATGACTGGCATTATATTAAAACGCCCTGGGCGCGGGCCGACCGCTGGCGGATTGGCGGGATTGGCGGGATTGGCGGGATTGGCGGGATTGGCGGGATTGGCGGGATTGGCGGGATTGGCGGGGATTTGGAATTGACCAAAGGGGCGTGAGACCTCAGCCTGCTGGCCGCTCTGCGCCGAGGTTCATTTTTAGGACGGAACTGCGGAGACCACCCTATCTTGCATGTTCAAACTCAAAGCTGGCATCCTTGCAAACGACACCTATCGCGGCCTGATTGGCCGGGTTCTGCGTGAGAACTTCCGTCTCTATGTTTGGCGGTATATCCTCGCCTTTGTGCTGATGGGTTGTGCGGCGGCGGCCACCGGGCTGTCCGCCTTTTTGATGAAAAACGTCACGGTGGTTGTTTTCGGTGTCCCCGAAAAAATCAAGCCCCACTCCGCCACGGTGGAGAAAGCCGGGTCGTTTGGCAAGGAATGGTTGCGGAGTGTGGGCGAGTATTTTTCCACCCATTTTGCCTCATCGACACCGGGAATGCTGCAAATTTTCAATGTGGCGCTGGCCATCATTGTGGTGTTTTTCGTCAAGGGAGCCTGCCAATACGGGTCCTCGGTCATCCTCTCCAAAATCGGCAACAATATCGTCGCCCGGCAACAACGCCGCGTCAGCAGTCACATCCTCAACCAATCGCTTGCCTTCTTCGTTCACTTCCCATCCAGCGATCTGATCACCCGCGTCTCGCAGGCTGCGAGTTCCGCGCGCGATGTCATGAATCTGCTCATGATGCGGGTACAGGATGTTTTCACCGCGGTCGCTCTCCTGGTGACCATGATCGTGCTGGATTGGCGTCTTTCCTGCGCCGCCTTGTTCATCATGTCGCCGGTTTCCCTGGCGCTGGGTAACATCATCAAACGCATCCGCAAAATCGCCAACGCGGAGTACCTCGGCCTCATCCAGGTCATCTCTGCGGTCCAGGAAGCCATCATCGGCAATAAACTCATCAAGTCCTATAACCTTGAGCCGCACATGAGCGGCCGCTTCAATGAAGCGATCGCTGCCGTTGAAAAACGTGCCAACAAGATGGCCGTTGTCTCCGCCCGCACCAGTCCGTTGATGGAAACCGTCGGCGGCGTCGCCATTGCCTGCATGGTTTTCTACGGGGGGTATCGCAACCTGGTGAATGGCCAAAACGCGGGCTCCCTCATCGCCTTTCTCACCGCCTTGCTTCTGGCCTATGATCCGATCAAGCGCATCGCCCGCATGAATGTCACATTGCAAGCCTCACTCATCGGTGTGCAGATGCTATACAATGTGCTCGATTCAGACTATAGCATTCCGGACCAGCCGGGTGCCAAACCCCTGCGCATCCACCAAGGAGACATCACCCTGCGCAACGTCTCATTCTCCTATCGGCCCGGTCTGCCGGTCATTCACGATGTTTCACTGTCCTGTCCTGGTGGCCATGTCACCGCACTGGTGGGTCCCTCCGGCAGTGGCAAATCCACGCTCCTGAATTTGATCGAACGTTTTTACAGCCCGGACGCCGGCAGGATTGAAATTGACGCTCAGGACATCGGTGGGGTCACCACCGACTCGCTACGCCGGGAAATGTCTCTGGTCAGCCAGGACACCTTCCTGTTCTCGGACACGCTGCGCAACAACATCCGCCTCGCCCGCCCCGGGGCCAGCGATGCGGAGATCGAACAGGCCGCCCGCGCCGCCTTCGCCCATGACTTCATCATGGAACAACCCCACGGCTACGACACCCAGGTCGGAGAAAATGGCGGCAATTTGTCTGGCGGCCAGCGCCAACGCATCTCCATTGCGCGTGCCTTTCTCAAGAATGCCCCGATTCTGTTGTTAGATGAGGCCACCTCCGCGCTTGACAGCGAGTCGGAACAACAAATCCAACTTGCCTTTGACCGCCTCATGCAAGGTCGCACCACCATTGTCATTGCCCATCGTTTTTCCACCATCCGCAATGCCCGCAAAATCCATGTCCTGCAAAACGGTGCGCTTGTCGCCAGCGGCTCACATCAGGAACTCATCAGCGATCAATCCAGCCTCTACGCCCACCTCTATCGCCTGCAATATCAGGAGGTGGACCGCGGCCACGCTATTTGATTTCATCCGC
>JBILFE010000182.1:0-6719 GCA_044351705.1 Luteolibacter sp.
GCACTTCAAGCCGATCATCATCGTCAAGCCCGGTAGCAAAATGGCCACCTTCAGTTGCGAGGTGCGCAAGGAGTTCTCCCATTTCCCCTGGTGGAACCACTGGCCGGTGGCGCGGATTGCCAGCGACGGACGTTATGCGATGGCCCCCGACCAAGCGGCCCATTCCTCGCTCAGTTGGGTCTCCCAGCCGGCAGGCGCCTTCCTCTATGGCATGACCGACAAGCCGGCCACCGGGGTGTTGCCGCTGGCGAAAGCATGGATCCACCCGCCACCGCTCAAAATCACCGGCGGGGCCTTCTCCAGCGACGGATTCAGTCAGAGTGAGCGCGCTTACCTGCTTAAACGGATAGATGCGGCGGACACCCTTGAGCTGGAGTTGGCAGGCAGTGCCGATTCGCCGGTGTGCAATCCTGCCTTGGTGATCCATGGCTGGGGCGAGCAGCAGGCGACCTTGACGGTCGCTGGCACCGCCGTGCCACAAGGGAAAAATTTCCGCTATGGCCACCGGCGCACGCTCGCTGGCACCGACCTGATTGTGTGGATCAAAACCGAGTCTGACAGGCCGTTGCGGATATCCGTCACCGCCGCCAAATGACTTTGCCATGGCACAATCCACTCAGCAGTTATGGGTATGTAAAACACGCGGGCACTAACAAAACATCCACACATGAAACTGAAATTGCCATTTGGCGTGCTTGTCCTTGCCCTGGCGGCGGCCACCGCTGCGCCGACACAGAACCCACCCAACTGGGGGCAGCGCAAAGCTGTCACCATGGATGCGCTGAAGCAGAATTTCGTCAATCCGGACATGATGTACGCGCCATTCATCTTCTGGTTCTGGGATGAGCCGTTGGCTCCGGCGAAGATGGCGGAGATGTCACGGGTGATGAGTGCGCAGGGGTTCAATCCGGGTTATGCCCATGGCCGCAATTCCATGGTCGGCACCGCCAACCTGCCCGATCAAGAATGGCTCGGCGATAAATGGTTCAGCGCCTTTGCGGCCGCCCTGGATGCCGCGGAAAAACAAAACCACTATCTCGGGTATTGCGATGAATACTGGTGGCCGAGCATGCAGGCACATGGCCGCGTGCTCAAGCAACATCCGGAATTGAAAGCCGAATCCCTCAAGTGGCAGATCATCGACGCGGCGGGTGCCTCCGATGTGCAGGTGCCCGCATCGTTCTTTGCGGTGGCAGCTCAGGTGGACCAGCCCGGTGCCGGGACCGCTGCGGTCATTCGCAGCAAAACCATGCAACTGATAGGTGGCGGCGACGCCTTTGTGTGGAAGGCACCGGACGCTGCAACGTGGCGGGTTTACACCTTTCACAAGTATTCCCAGAGCGGCGTGGATGGCGGGGCCACCAACGCCATTGATGACCGCCTCGCCAAGGCCTTTATCGAGATTGCCCTCGAACCCTATGCCATACATTTCGGCAACAAACTTGGGAAATCCATTCCCGGTGATTTTATCGACCACGAAGGTGACTATGGCCGGAAACTCGCCTGGTCCGCCGCGTTGGACCGTCGCTTCAAGGAACGGTGCGGGCAGGACATCCGCCTCGCACTGCCCTTGATGCTCAACAAGGATGTTGAAGGAACCTATGCCAAAATCCGCTGGCAATGGTTCGATGTGGTGTCCGACTTGTATGCGGCCAACTTCCAGGCGGTCACCGACTGGCATGAACAACGCGGCATGTACACCACCGCCCACGTGTGGGAGGAAAACATCCCGCTACAGGTTTTCGCCGTCGGCGACCACATGAAACTCCTGCGCGCGCTGACCATGCCCGGCCAGGATTGTCTGGGGCGCAAGGCGCTGCAGGTCCATGATTTCAAGGAGATCGCGTCGGTGGCGGAGTTTGAGAATTCGCGGGCGATGACCGAGTTGATGGGTGCGGGATCCTTCGGCATGGCAGGCAACGGCGCGGGCCATGACAAACCCTGGAGCACCTTCAACCCCGTCTTCCTCAAACAAGCGATCAATGCCGTCACCGCCTGGGGCATGAGTCATATCATCCCTCATGGCGTTTTCACCACCCGCAAACTCACTGGCAACCCGTGGCCGCCCGACTGGTATGCGGAAAACCCCATGTTCCCCTATATGCATCTGTGGACCGATTTCGCCCGCCGCGCCAGTTATATCAACTCGATGGGCACAGCGGTTCCTGACGTGCTGCTCTACAACCCGCTGGAGTCTGCTTGGATCCACACCGACGCCTCCATGTTGGATGACAAGACCTGGGACATCCTCGAAGGCCGCAACGATGGCAGCCGCGTCCATCAGATCGACAAGGCGTATGCCACTGCCATCAACGACCTGACTGACGCACGGGTCGTGTTTCTGATAGGCGACCGGTTCTATCTGAAACAAATGGAGATCAAGACGGAAAAGTCGACCCGCCCCAGCACAGATACCAAGCCGGAGGAGGCCAGGTTGGTTCGCGGCGAGTTCTCATTCCGCACACTGGTGCTGCCACCGCTGGACATCCTCACCCTCGAGGCCGCGCGCAAGATGGTGGATTTTGCCAAGGCCGGCGGCTATGTCTATGCGCTGGGTGAACTGCCAAGCGCGTCAGCCGACAACGGCATGAACGACCCCCAAATGATCGAACTCATGGCGGCCCTCAAGGCGGCACCGGCGTTCACCGCCCTAACGGATGGTTTGAAGCCCGCGCTGGAGGACGAAGCCACGAGCCCCCCGGGCTTGGAAAGCCCGTTCTGGTACAATCCCGACCACAAATTCCAACTGCTCCAGCAACACCGGCGGATTGACGGCAAAGACTTCTACTGGCTGGCCAACAACACCGAACAAGAGCAAGAGTGTCGGATTGGCTTCCGCAGGGGATACGCGGTTTCGATCTGGGACTGTGAGACCGGCGTGATCCGGCCGGTCAAGTCGTTTGCATGCGGACGTATCGAGCTCAGCTTCAAGCCGCTGGAAGCCTACTGGTTGGTGTTGGATCCAACGTCGCCTCCGCACGATTTGCCCAAGCCGGCAAAACTGAAGGATGTTCTGACGGTTGCCGGGCCGTGGAAAGTCAGTTTCGATGCAAAGGTCCAGCCGCTGATGGAGTTTCCGACAACTCCGCCGGCCGAAATTGCCGCCGGGGTGGAAAAACCGTTGGAAGATTGGCAAGGATGGACCGGCGCGAAATTCAGCGGGCTGTTGGATTACACCAAGACCATCACCGTGGACAAAGTGGAAGCGTCGATGGTGCTTGATTTGGGCAAGGTCTGCCATGCCGCGGAGGTCCGGGTCAATGGCCAGTCGGTCGGCGCCAAACTCTGGGGCCCGTATGTCTATGACGTCGGCAAGGCGCTGCGCCCCGGCAGCAACGAGATCCATGTGCGCGTCGCCAACCTCATCAACAACAGCTACGATGATATCCAACCCTCCGGCTTGTTCGGACCGGTCACCCTGCAACAGGCTTCCCCGTAGGCGCGTTCGTGAGAACGCGGGGGATATGTCCGCTTGACTTGCGGCGACTCCTCAGCCCATGCTGCTTTCCAGTGTTGCTGTCGTCCACGCTCTACCAGGAAACGCGCGGCACCGGATTTTTCCGCGTGCTGGCCGGCAAGAACGCGCCGTTTTACGTCGATGTGCTGGATGCCTTGGATCGCGAATCGTCCGACCGACCGGACGGCATGGCGCGCGAGGAAGTGATTTTGCTCATTGCGGAAATCCTCGAGCAACATCCCGGGTTGGAGTTCGACGAGGACACCGAACTGCCTGCCGCCACCCCGCGCGAACGCTCCCGCCAACTGCTCGACTATCTGATCCAATGCCGCTGGTTGGAAGAGCCACCGCGACGCGATTGGCGCCGCACCGTGCATTTCGATGCCCACGGCGCCACCCTGATGGCGGCCTTGCGCAAAATCGCCTTCCCGGATGCGGCCGTGTTCACCGACAAGCTAACCGCCGTGTGCGCGATGCTCGCCGACGAAGTCGAACTGCTCAACCGCCCGTGGCAAGCGGTGGAAAATTCCCTCTCTAACGTGAAGGAAGGTCTCAACGAGTTGCGGGCGATGCAGAAGTCCGTGCAACGCCTCACCCGCAAGCAACTCGATGAAGACACGCTCAAGGGCAACCTGGCGCTCGTGTTCGACGATTACTCGGAACAGATCTCCCATGCCTGTTATGGCGAGCTTGTTAGAGCAAGACTGCCGTTGCGCCTGCCGGAGGCGGTGCGGCGGATCGGTACACGCCTGTTGGATGATGCCGGTGCGATGGCGGACATGCACACCGAGGTGCTGCGCCGCAACCCGGCCATGAGCGCGGAAACCGCCCGCGCCAAAGTTAGAAACACGCTCGACGAATTGGCGTCATTGTTAGAAAACGTACTGCCCATGGCCGACGAGATCGACCGCCGGACGGCGGATTTCACCCGGCGCTCGTTGTCGCGTTTCCGCTACTTGCAGGAGGTGACCGGCGAGCGGCGCGGCGAAGTGCGCGGTTTTTTCGAGACGGTCAACCGCCTGCTCTCTGGCAAGCGGCTGTCCCATGCGCCAAATTTGCCGGACCTGCCTGCACTGCGCTTGCCGGAGGCGCGCCTGCCCGCCGGGCTCGACTCGTTGTATGCGCCGCCGCTGCGCCGGCCACCGCTCGAACAAGACGCGTTTGAAGACGCCGTGGACGACGACGACCGGGACAGCGGGCTGCGTGACATGCAGCGCGCGTTGCGCGAATCGCTCTCGGTGCAGCGCGCTAACACGTTTGTCGCCGGCCTGCCCGGCGGCAAGGGCGCGCGCGTGACCAGCAGCAAGCTGCCTCTAACCGACGAGCGCGGCCTGTCGGATTTGATCGCGCTGCTGCTGCACGCGGAATCGTCCGAAGCCCGCTACCGGCTCGACGTGGACCGCACCGCCGACGAAACCCGCCCGCCTGCAGTGGACCCGCTCCCGGGCTGCGTGGTCGAGCGCTTCGCCATCATTAAGAAATAGGTAGAATCAAAACTCCGCTCGTTCCAAGCGCTCCTTCACAGCCCTCCAATCGGGTAGGCATGATGATTAGGGTAGGGATTGGATTGAACAGAATTAGGTGCCGGTATGATCACGGACATCCGATGTGCGATGGCCGGCATCACCCCGGACATCCGATGTGCGATGGCCGGTATCATCACGGACATCCGATGTGCGATGGCCGGTATCACCCCGGACATCCGATGTGCGATGGCCACCATCATCACGGATACCAACGGCGGGATTCCGTGGCGGAATCCGGGATCATGACCGATCCCGCATAAACGCCGGTGATGATGGCCGATCCCGCATCGGCGTGTTGGGGTAACGCGGGTTACGCATCGGGCCGTGGGGGACGTGCGGGCACCAGGGCAGGGTCCGGTTATACGATCCATGGGCCAATCATATTCCATCCAGCCGCCCGGCCCCAGCCCTTCGCTAGCACCAGGGCAGGGTCCGGTTATACGATCCATGGGCCAATCATATTCCATCCAGCCGCCCGGCCCCAGCCCTTCGCTAGGCTCTTCCGGCCCGTTGGGCCGGGGGGCATGCGGAGCCGCGCCCCCAACGGGGGCCGAGAGCCTAGCGAAGGGCTGAGGGGGAATATGGATGGCCCATGAATTTGCGAATGAACCGCTCATTCCCCGATGCCCTGGTGCCGGTATGATCACGGACATCCGATGTGCGATGACCGGCATCACCCCGGACATCCGATGTGCGATGGCCGGCATCACCCCGGACATCCGATGTGCGATGGCCGGCATCACCCCGGACATCCGATGTGCGATGGCCGGTATCATCACGGACACCAACGGCGGAATTGCCGGCATCATCAACGACACCAATGGCGGAATTGCCACCATCATCACGGAGGTCGGCATCGGAATGGTCACCATTTCGTCGGGGTTCATAGTCCGAGTTCCTTGAGGTAGCCGTCCATCTTCGCACGCACGGCGGAAAGTTCGGTTTCAAGTTTGGTGATTTCCTTCTTCACCGCCTTGAGGTCGATTTCGGCTTCCTCCTCGAAGGTATCGACGTAGCGGGGGATGTTGAGGTTGTAGTCGTTGTCGGCGAGTTCCTGCGGGGTGGCGCGGTAGGCGTATTTTTCGACGGTCTTGAAGGCGTGGTAGGTGGCGACGATTTTGTCGAGGTGCGCGTCGGTTAGGACGTTCTGGTTTTTCGCGTCCTTGAACTCGCGTGAGGCGTCGATGAAGAGCACATCGCCGGTTGCCCGTCCGGCTTCGGTCTTACCCTTGTTGAAGATAAGGATGGCGGCGGGGATGCCGGTGCCGAAGAAGAGATTTGCAGGCAGGCCGATGACGGCCTCGAGCAGGTTGTCCTCGATGAGCTTCTGGCGGATGCGGCCCTCGGCGGCCCCGCGGAAGAGCACGCCGTGCGGCACCACCACGCCGACTAGGCCGGTGCCCTCGCGGGCGGTTTCGATCATGTGGGTGATGAACGCCCAGTCGCCCTTCGATTTCGGTGGCCGGCCGCGATGGTAACGATGGAAGGGATCGGCCTCGGCTTCATCGTAGCCCCACTTGTCGAGGGAGAAGGGCGGATTGGCGACGACGATGTCGAACTTCATCAGGCGGTCGCCCTCGATGAGGCGCGGGTTTCTCAGGGTGTCGCCCCACTCGATGCGGAAGTTGTCCATGCCGTGGAGGAGCATGTTCATCCGGCAAAGGGCGTGGGTGGTACCATTCATTTCCTGGCCGAAGAGCGCGAAGTCGCGGTCGTCCGCTTGCCGGCCGACCTTG
>JBILFE010000183.1:0-6654 GCA_044351705.1 Luteolibacter sp.
CGAAATGTATGAGCTGGCGGCGGATTCCAACAGCAATAAGCCTTGGTCCCAGCGCAAGAACCACTGGGTTCACGAATACCATTACGATTTCGAGGCGCTGGATTTCATCAGCTCACAATTCCGCGATCCGAAACGGGTGGCGGCCTACCTCACCCCACCGACACCCTGACCATGGAAACGCCCAACACCATCATGAACATGATCGCAGCCGGCGAATCCAAGCGGCTCGAATTCAAGGAACGCAGCGTCTCGCAGGAGTCCTTGGGCGCGACCATTTGCGCCTTTCTCAACTCAGGAGGTGGGCAGATTCTCATCGGTGTTCGCGACGATGGCACTGTCCAGGGAGGAGTCGAGGCCAGACAAATTGAAGGCATGCTACGGCCTTTGTCTGGCGGAGACGATGGGGTTTCACTCATCACGCCCAACGCCATTTGGGATGTCACGGACGAACCCACCGATGACGGCCCGATTGTGATGGTCGATGTCCCTTCCGGTGCTGATCTTCCCTATGTATTCCAGGATTCGATCTTCGTCCGGGTCGGCTCCCGGACGCAAAAAGCCACCGGTGGTCAGACCCGTGAATTGATCGAGAGGCGCTATCTGCAAGGTGCCCGGTGGGAGCGGCAGTCGGTGCTTGAGGTCGGCCTCAAGGATTTGGATGCAGAGGAAATTCTCAAGACTGCCCGGATTGCCACCGACAAGCGCGGCTGGCAGTTCCGGGATCAGGACGACCTGATGATGATCTTGGAGGATCTCAATCTCGTGGATCACGGGCGACTCACGAATGCAGCGGTCGTCTTGTTCGCCAAGGAGGCCGGCCACATCTTCCCGCAGTCGCATGTCCGCCTCACTGCCTACCAGACGGACAAGGCCGCGGCTGAGTTCATTGAGGATCGCGTTGCCCGCGGCCATCTGTTTGATCACCTCAATACCTATGAGGCTTTCATCAAGCGGCAGGTTTCCATCATGTCGGAATTCACCGCGACCAAAGGTCATCGTGAAGATCGCCCGCAATACCCTTACTGGTCGCTGCGAGAGGGTTTTCGGAATGCTTTGATTCACCGCAACTATGAGTCCATTCATGGCCGGGTATCGGTCAGCGTGTATCCCAGCCGTTTCGAGATCTGGAGCTACGGTGATTTGCCGCCCGGCTTGAGCATAGCATCTCTTAAGAAAGGGGATCGTTCGATGCCGGTGAACCCGGATATTGCCCAAGTGGTGTTTCTCCGGGGCCTGGTGGAACTGCTTGGCCGGGGCACCCGCAAGATGGTCGAGGATTTTACCAGCCGGGGAATGCCGGAGCCGGACTGGAAGAAGAAGACCGGCGGCATCTGCCTCACGATGCGTTCGAGGGCGGCGGCTGGTGAGATGCCGAAGGAATTGAACGCCCGCCAGATCGAACTGCTCCACTCGATGAGGCCCGGAGAAATGATCGCCATTGCGGCCTACCGGGAAAACACCAAAGGCAAAATCAGCGAGCGGGCACTCAGGGATGATCTCTCGAAGCTCGTGCCCCTCGGATACTTTGCCAAGCAAGGCCAAGGAAAGAACACCTTCTATGTGCGAACTGAAAAACCAGCCTGAGAATTGCCGGAATCTGCCGGAACTGCCAGGCCGGTTGAGAGCCGGGAATGCCGGCATTCCGGCGATTCTTGCCCCTGCGCCGGTGCCGACACCGGTTTCCGATTGCCGGAATCTGCCGGAATCAAGGACGGCCTCGTCATCGTCGTCATCGCCGCCGCCAGCGGCGTGCCGTCAGCAGCGGCTCGCCGGAATCCGCCGGAATGACAACATAATCACGACATGGGATTCCTCGATCAAACGACCGGGATATCAAGGTTTCCGGCGGAGCAGGTCACGAATCACAATACGATCACGACATTTTCGATGGTCGGCCCTTTGCCGGAGTCTGCCGGAATCCTTAGCGCTTCGGCATCAACGAAGGGGATCCCGCCAAGCACGCCGTCATCCTGAAAGATCTGCTCAAATGTTCCTATGATCGGCGGAATGCTGAATAATCCCAGACCCCAATGACCTTCGCCTCCTTCCTTACCTCCCGCCTTGACTCCCGCCTGCGCCAACCGCGCTTGCTAACCGTGCACGATCCGGAAGGCCGGTACCGCGAGATCATCCTTGGCATGGCGAACGACCTGACAAAGGTGCTGGACCTCGGCGGCGATTTGTTGGAGGCGCGGGAGAATGCCTTGGAGGCTCTCGCCACCTTGGGCGAGGACACCACCTGCAAGCGGAGGTTGGTGCTCTATGTGCCGGCGGCACGCCCGCTGGACGATGTCGATGTTTGCTCGGATCCCTTTGCCGCATTCGTGGCGGCCGGCGCGGTGTTTCCCGATGGTGCGGGCGACGACTACCGGCAACTCTGCCTGCAATTCCTGCCGGAGCAGGCCGGAGTGATCGAGGGATTGTTTGCCACGGGCGATGCCCCGGCTATTTCAGTGATCAACAGCCTGCGCAGCGGCGCGGTGGATTCGCCTGTGCTGCGCGACGCACTCGACGCGGAGGGGCCCAAGGACATGTTAGTAAAATTCCTAACCGCCGAGGGCAAGACGCTCAAGGGACTCAAAGCCACGAGCCATTGGGTGAAGGATCTCAAGGATCTTGTGGCCCGCACGCTGGGCTTGAAACTGGAGGGCCCGAAAGAAGCAGTGGAACAACTCCAGGAACAACTGTGGCGTTATCTGTTGTTTTCGGAGTTCGCGGCGGACCTTCCGGTCGAACTGCCGCCGGCGTTGGCCACCGTGCCGCGGGCCGGCAAGTCGCAGGAGTCGTTCGTGCGCTCGTTGTGCTCAACCTTGCGCGACCTCGGCAAAGCCCAGCAAGCATACGAGGAAGCCGCCACCCAGGTGAGCGAGCAGTTGGGTCTGGAAGGCCTGTGCAGCGGGATCGAGGACTTTGGCGAGTTGGACACTTTCTCGTTTGAGGAGCGCAGTTTCCTGCGTCGTTTTGCAGTGGAACTGAAAGCCGGTGAGTTTGAGAATGCACGCAGCATCGTTTTCCGCCGGCGCGGCTCGTTCTGGGTCGAGCGGGATGCCCGGCGTTCGGCCGAGTGGCAACTGGCCGACCTCGCCGCCCGCCTGATGCTGGAACTCCAATCGCTCGCCGGCGAACTGTCGGCCAAGCGCACGCTCGACGAATGGATCGGGTTCTACACTTCAAGTTTCGCCAAGGTGGATTCGATTCACCGGGCGATGGAACAAGTGGCCGCCGAGATCGCCCCGGTGACAACCCCGCTCACCGATGTGATCGGCCAGGCCCGTGAAGCCTACCAACATGCCTGCGATGGCCTGGCGCGCAAGTTCCAACAGGAATCGGTTGCGACCGGTTGGCCGTCCACCGCGGTGCCCCGCGCCGTGGACATCTTTGACCGCTGGGTGGAACCGCGCTGGAAGGCCGGCGAACGGGTGGCCTGTTTCTGGATCGATGCCCTCCGCTATGAGTTGGCCATGGCCTTGGAAGCGAGCCTGGCAACCCAGCACACCACCAAACTGGAAACCGTCTGTGCCAGCATGCCCTGCCTGACACCCATCGGCATGGCGTCGCTGCTGCCCGGTGCCGCCAGTTTGTTGGAGGTCGCGGTGGAGGAGGGGAAACCGGTTGCCCGCATGCATGGCAAGATCATTGCAGGACCCAAGGAACGGGCGGAGGTGCTCGCGGCGCACGTCGGCGTGAACCGCACCCGCCTGGCCGACCTCGAAGACATCGCCAATGGCAAGTTTCCCGAAGATATTGATAGCATCGAGGTGCTCGCGGTGAAGACCACCGACATCGACTCGCTCGGTGAGAACAACCCGCTGTATTTCATCGCGATGCTGCCGGGGATTTTGCGCAAGATCCAGATCGCCGTAAATCATTTGGCCGATGCCGGATTCAGCCGCGCCGTCATCGCCACCGACCACGGTTTTGCATGGATGTTCGCCACCTCCGCCGGCAATGCGGTGAGCAAGCCCCCGGGCGACTGGCTGATGGCCAAGGACCGCGCCTTGTTAGGCTCGGGTGCCGCCGACTCCAACTCGCTGGTGATGCCGGTGGCCGATGCCGGCATCCGCAGCAGCCTGGAGAAAATCGCCGTGCCGAAAGGCATGGCCACCTACACCGCCGGCGTGACGTATTTCCACGGCGGCCTGTCGCCCCAGGAGTGCATCCTGCCGGTGCTCGATGTCCGGCTCAAGCCAAGCGCAAAGACGGCAAAGGCGCAGCGGGTCGATATCAACCTCACCTACCGCGGTGCTAACAAGGGTACGGTCACCACCCTGATGCCGAGCATGGAACTCGCCTATCCGGCGGCCGACCTGTTCGGCCCGGCGTGTGTGCGCCTCATGCTCGTGGCCACAGACGCTGCCGGCAGGACCGTGGGAGAAGCCGCCTCCAGCGCGGTGGTCGATCCGGTGAGCCGCGAGATCAATCTGGAGCGTGGCAAGGCCATCAAAGTGCCGCTGCGGCTACAGGAAGGCTTTGAAGGAGAATTCAAGGTCATTGCCGCGGATCCCGCCACCGGGGCCGCCTACGCCACCGTCAAACTCAAAACCGATTTCCACCACTGATCCCCATGAATGCTCTCAACGATAAAATCAACGCGATTTTCCCCGGCCGTGTCGTGCGCAAGGATTTGGTCCAACGGGTGAAGAAGGGCACCAACGCTCCCACCTTCGTGCTCGAGTTCCTGCTCGCCCGCTATTGCGCCACCGACGACCCCGATGAAATCGAGGCGGGCCTCGCGGCGGTCAACGAAACGCTGCAAGGGAACTTCGTGCGGCCGAATGAATCGAACGCCGCGCAATCGTTGGTCCAACAGAAGGGAAGCCACAAGTTCATCGACAAGGTGCGGGTCACGCACAACGAGAAGGAAAAACGCCACTGGGCGGAGATGGAGAATTTCGGCAGCCGCCGGATTGCCATCAACGACAACCTCTATCGGGGCAACCCGCGGCTCCTCGAGGGCGGCCTGTGGTGCGAGGTGGTGGTGGGCTACAACTACGAGCCCGGCGAGGGCCCGGACGATTACACCTTCCACATCGAGGAGCTGCGGCCCATCCAGGTGTCGCGCTTCGATTTTGATTCATTCGTCAAGGAGCGCGGCCAGTTTTCCACCGACGAGTGGCGGTCGCTCATTCTGCGCTCGATTGGCATGGAGGCGGACAACCTGACCCCGCGCCAGCAAATGCACTATCTGGCCCGGCTGCTGCCATTGGTGGAGGGTAACTACAATTTCATCGAACTCGGCCCGCGCGGCACCGGCAAGTCCTACACGTTTTCCGAGTTCTCGCCCTACTCGACACTGATCAGCGGCGGCCAGACGACCACCGCCACCTTGTTCTATAACAAGACCCGCCGGCAGGTGGGCATCATCGGCTACTGGGACAACATCGCCTTCGACGAGGTGGCCGGCATCAAGGTGAAGGATCCGGGCACGATCCAGATTTTGAAGGACTACATGGCCAACGGCCGCTTCAGCCTCGGCACCGAAGTCATCGCTCCCGCCAGCCTCGCCTTCATCGGCAACATCGACGACTCGATCGCCGAGATCGTGCGCTCCGCCAAGCACGACCTGTTCAAGCCCTTGCCGCCCGAGTTCGACCTCGCGGTGATCCACCGCTTCCACCTCTATCTGGCCGGTTGGGAAATCCCGTCGAATGCCGACAACCTGCTCACGGTGCAATACGGCTTCATCACCGACTACATGGCAGAGGCCTTCCACCACCTCTTCAAGCACCGCAACTACTTCTCGGCCGTCAAGAAACGCGCCCGCCTTGGGCCCGGCTTCCAGGGCCGCGACGAAGCCGCCGTGTACAAGACAGTCGCCGGATACATCAAACTCCTGCATCCCAATGGCGAGTGCAGCGACGACGAGTTCGAGCAATACCTGACCTACGCCATCGAAGGTCGCCGGCGGGTGAAGGAACAACTCAACAAACGCAAGGCCGACGACGAATTCGCCGAGATCCACCTTGGCTACATCAACACCAAAGGTGAGACGGTCGAGGTCCACTGCCCGGAAAGCATCGGCATCGATGCTACGCTCAACCCGCGCAGGCATCAGACCGCACCGGAAACGCCGGCGGTCACTGCACCCACCGCTGCTCCCACCACCGCCGCCGCCACCATCGCACCCACAGCACCCGCGGCGCAACCCGTCCCGCCACCCGCGGCCGCCGCAGCCACTGCCGCGGCCGATGTCATCACCGAACCCGCAGCCCCGCCAGCCGGCCCCACGGCACTCAAGGACAAGCAATTCACCATCCGCTACGGCGACACCGGCTGCTCGTACCGCTCGCTCTTCGGCGACTACCTGATAGATGCCAAGAAGCTGGTGATCGAGGACCCGTACATCCGCCGCGACAACCAGATTCGCAACCTACTCCAACTCTGCGAACTCGCCGTCGAGGCCGGCACCATCAAGGACATCAGCCTTATAACCACCGCTGAAAACCCGGCCCAACAGGCCGAGGCCGAAACCAAGCTCGAAGAAATCAAGGACACCCTGGCTGATTGTGACGTGGCCTTTACCTACCGCTTCAGCGAAAAGATCCCCGCCCGCGAAATCCGCACCGACACCGGCTGGCACATCCAAATCGACCGCGGCCTGGAAATCTATCAAGGTCCACTCAACAGCCTCAAGATCGGCGCCACCAACTACGA
>JBILFE010000185.1:0-6619 GCA_044351705.1 Luteolibacter sp.
CGGCATCGTCGGCCAATCCCCGCTGTTCAATCCGGGAGAGCACTTTTCATATAACAGTTATCACGTGGTCGCCCGCAACGCGCGGGTCAGCGGGGCGTTTTTCGGCGAAACCGCCACCGGCGAGCGCATCTTCGCCCGCATCCCGGAATTCAGCCTGGATATTCCGCCAGGGGCCTGACTTGCCAAGGCACGCGATAACGACCCCGGATTTATAATCTCCCGTCCGATGACCCCAGACCTAGCGACGCTCGCCCTGGCCATGCTGGCCGCCTTGTGCATCGGGGTGTCCAAGGCAGGCTTTGGCGGTATTTCGATGATCTCGGTGGTGTTGTTTGCCGAAATTTACGGGGCGCGGATGTCCACCGGGCTGGCGCTGCCGTTGTTGATCATCGCCGATCTAACGGTTTATCCGGCATTCCGGCGCTTCGGGTCGTGGCGGCCGGTGTGGCCATTGCTGGCTCCAACATTGGTGGGATTGCTGGGCGGGTGGTTGTTGTTAGGCAGGATCGATGATGCGGTGGCGCGGCGGGTGATCGGCTGGGTGGTGCTGGCGATGGTGGCGGTGCAACTCGGGCGCCGGTGGTGGCCGCGCGCCTATCAGGAAATGGCCGATTCGCGCGGGTTCGGGCTGGCGGCCGGGGTGGCGGGCGGCTTTGCCACGATGCTGGCCAATGCGGCGGGACCGATTATCCAATTGTTCTTGATGTCGCGGCGATTTGACAAGATGGACTTGGTGGGGGTGGGGGCGCGGTTTTTCCTGTTGGTGAATCTGGCGAAGGTGCCGCTGAGTGCCGGGCTGGCCCTGATCACGCCGGCGAGTTTGTTGGAAAACGCCAAATTGTTACCGGCGATGTGGCTGGGGGTGTGGCTTGGCGGGCGGCTGTTGCGGCGGGTGCCGCAGCGCTTGTTTGAATATCTCATCGTGGTCTTCGCGATCCTTGCCGGGCTGCGCCTGCTGGCTTGATCACACCATCAATCCGCGCTGAGGTACTTGTAATCCTGCAGGGTCACCGCCTGCATGTTGCCGTTGGCATCGTCATAGAGGACGACGACATAGTTGCCGGGTTTGCCGACCGGGATGGATGGGAGTCTGGTGGTTTTGGAGCGCAGCGGGACATAGCCTTCCGGGTAATGGATGGGGGTTCTGGCTATGGCCAGGCGCTTGACAAACACCTGGGTCCATTTTCCGTTAGGCGAGCGGATTTCAACTTCGTGCTCGGGGGTTTGGGAGACGGATACAAAGGTGGCGGAGCGCGTGGTCACCGGATCCATTTGTTTGAGACGGAGAATGCGCATGTCCCAGTGGGCCGGTTTGGCGTCGCTGGCCGGCACCTGTTCCACAAACGGAATCAAGGTGGTGGTGCTGTCGGTCACGACATGGATGCTGGTGATGGCTTCATCCACTCCGGCTTGTCTCATGATGACTTCATGGGCACCGGGGGCGAGGCCGATGCCACCGGTGACGTCGCCGAGCTTGTAGCCGTCGGGATTCATCGCCACGCCGTCGATGACCAGTTGGAGTTTGCCTTGTCCCTGTGCCACGGCATTGACGAGGCGAACAAACCCCGTGCGGGATGCCGCCGGAGGTTGCGCGGTGGCCGGCTCAAGGAACCAACAACCGGCCAAACATGCGGCCAGAAAGGCTCCGCCAGCAGGGTTAGAAGTCGTTTTCATGGATGATGGTGGGCTTGAAATGTTGGGGATCGATGGCGCCCTCGCGGGTGCGCTCCCCCGGATCGGCGAACACGGTGAAAACCTTGCGGACCTCGGCCAAAACTTCCGGCGGGGTGCCGGTGGCTGGCGTTATGGCCTGGCCGATGACCCACACGCGGAAATTGCGCGAGCGCACGGTGCTGGCTTCATAGACGCGGGCGAAGACTTCCTCGGCCGCGGCATCGGACCATTGGACGCGTGTGTTGTTAGGGATGTGAAGGCCCGGGCGGTAGCGCTCCGGATTTCCAAAGACAAATTTGCCATCCGCATCCCTGGCCAGCGCGAGTTGCGAGGGACTGGCGAACGGGCGCGCCCGCAAGATGGCATCGGCGAGGCGGTCCGCTTCGCTGCGGGTGCCGGTGGATGGCGCATAAAGCGTGGTGCCGGTGGGCGGTGGTGCCATCCACGGTGCGCCTTGGTGCTCCAGGGAAACGGGCACGGTGGCGAGGCACGGGTCCTGGCCGAGTGAGCCGGCCGCCAGCGCGCGCAAGGCATCCCTGGTGGCGGTGTTGATATTGATGTGGCCATGGATTTTCACTAGCGGTCCCTGGCGCAGGGCAGGGTCCTCGGATCGGGATTGGCCGGCGTGGAACAGATCTAACAAGCATGTGGCGCGCAGGCCCGGTTTGTCAAACGCCGGGTGTTCCGGGCGGCCGATGCGCAGGGAATTGCCGCCGCCGTGGTTAGGGCTGCTCGGGCTGGCCGGCAGCACATCGGGCCAGTTGGATCGGGCCGCCGGCATCAGGCCATTGCGGATGGATGCGGTGTCCTGCGGGGTATCGTAGGTGGGTTGCCACAGCAGCGGGTCGTAAATGCGGCCGAGTTCGGTGGCGCTGTAGAAGCGTCCGGCATTGGATAGCCGTTGCGGGGCTTGGGCCGCGACCGGATGTTGGGGCCAATCGTAACCGGGGTCGGTTGGGACCACCTTGTCATTCTCGCTGACAGGCCAATTGCCGACATCGGAATCGTGACCGCCGTCCGGCCATTCCGACGGGAGCACGCGGCCGTAGGTTTTGGGTTTGCGTGGAGAGTCCGCATCGTAGATCGAGCCGCGGCGGATATTGCGGCGGTTGGGGCTGGAATTTTCCGGGTTGGCATTTTCGCCGAGCGGAGTACTACGCAGGTAGTAGGAAATGCGGGGATCGCCGGGGTTGTCGATTTCGGAACCAAACGGGCCGAGGCACAGCGCGGCAACGGTGGCTTTGGACGCGTATCTGGCCTTGTAGATTTCAAAGTCGAGGCCTTTTTTCTGGCGGATGATGGCGTCGGCGCGGTCGACTTCCTGGCCGTTCCACAGCAGGGAGATGCCGGCGGCCCCTGCCGCCTCGGTCAGGCTGAAACTGCTGGCGACGCCGATGCCGGCGGGACCGACATCGAGCGTGTATGAGACGGCGGCGGCTTGATAGAACTTGTATTCATTGGCGCGGAGAGCCACTTGGATTTCCGGCGACCAGAATTTGCCGTTGAGGGAGGTGAGTTGGTGGGTGGCTTTGGCTGGATCATTGAGCAGAGCCGGATCATCGAAGCGTTGCGAACTGGTGCCAGCACCGATGCCTTCCATGGGCAGGGCCACCTCATAGGATAAGCGGGTGGTGCCGCTGACGTCTTGAGTGTTGAGGTTCCAGAGTTCGACGAATAATTTGAATTGCCAGTCCAGGATGCGTCGTTCGTTGACGATGCGATCTCCCAGGAAATGGATTTGCAAGATGACCTCGCTGATGAGCGGAAACCCATCGAGGCCGCGGTGGCTGCCGGCAACCAGCGTGGACTGCGAGTCGGCGTCGGCGTAATCGATGGCATTGGCGGCGAGGGTTTTGAGGTAGTCGGCGGGGAAGCCGCCTTTGCGGGCGGCGAAGTCCGGCAGCGCGGTGGTGATGAAGGCGGCCATCGGGTCGACGCCGTTAGGACCGAGGGCGAGAATGGCATTGAGGTTGAGTTTGGGCTCGCCCGCCACGGCGGGGTTGATGCCGGCCAGGCAGGGGACGCGGGGTTGCTCGAAATACGGCTGCACCGTGGTTGTTAGGTTTTCCTCGACCGCGCGCGCTCTGGGATCGATCAGGTGGGCGGTGGTGCCGCGGGTCAGTGGCGGTTGGATGGCGGCGGCGGCCAGCGTGGACTCCGGTGAAACGAGGGCGGGGCGGTTTTTGACCAGGATTTTCCCAAGATCGCTGGGTTGCTCCGGGGTGGTGGCGGGGTCGATGGCGTGCAGGGCGATGCCATTGAGGGCGGGTTTGGAGGGGCAGGGGTTGAGGCCTGGCGCGGGAAATGGCCAGTGGGTGGTGGCGTGGCTGTCGTTGGGACCATCCGTATTGCCGGCGCTTTGCGGGTCGAGTTTGGCTGCGAGGTCCTCGACCCAAAAGGCGTAGCGGGCGACGACTTGTTGGTTTGCGTTGAGGATGGGGATCCAGAGGCAGCGGGCGGGGTCAAGGTAGGGGAGGGTGCCGACATCGGTGTGATTGTCAGGTGCGGCATTGACGAGCGGCTCGATCTCCGGGGTGACCAGGCGGGGGGTGTCGCCGGGTGCGGAGTGGGTGCTGAAGAGCGGCACATAGTGGAAGGTCAAGCCGTCGTCGGCGGATTTTTTTGCCTGCACGAGAAACAGGCAGGGCGCGGGTTCGCGGCCGGGCGTGATCGGTTGGAGAAGGGTGCTTTGGAGAATCGTGTAGGTGTCGTTAGATGCGTCGCGAATGAGGATGGCTTTGACGTGTTCGAGGCCGGCGCGTGCGGCGAGATCGGCGCGTTGGAGATTGGCATAGGAGCGTGCCGTGCTGCGCTCGATGCCGGCGAGCAGCAGGATGCCAAGGGCGAGAATGAGCAAGGCCGAAGCGATCACCAGCATCGCGGGAAGAAGGAACCCACGCTGGAAGCGCAGTGGCGGCATGGGCTTAGAGTGCGGCATGGTTTCCAAAACGGACGAGGGAGGTGTACACCTCGAGGCGGGGGTTGGCGGTGGCATGTTGGGGATTGCCTAACAATCCTGATGCCGGGCCGATGCCGTCCCAGGCGGTGGCGGTGGTGAGCTTGGCGGCGAGGTCACAGCGGGCGATGACGAGGCGGATGGCGAGTGCGGCGGGAGCTTGCCCGCAGGATGTTTTCCAATCCTGCCAGGTGCCGGAGTCGTTGCGGGATTGCGGGCGTGCCTCGAAGGCGATGACGCCAAAGGCGATGGGTTCATCGCGTTGCGAGCGGATGAACAACGAGGGTGTTAGGTTGGTGGTGATGGCTTTGAAGGTGGGGTTGCTTTCACGCAAGCCGCGCATCAGGCAGCGCATGGTTTTGCCATTGATGACGAGGTCTTTGAGATAGTAATGAATGGCGCACAGATCGCCGATGTGTCCGTCCGTGGATTGGGCTGCGGCGGGTTGCAGGCTGAGCAGGCCAAGGCGGTCGAGCGGCCATGCGGCGGCGCTTTTTTCGAACACGCCGTCCGGATGGAAGCGGGCGGTATGGAGATCGGCCGTGAGTTGGGTGAGTGCGGCGCGGGCTTCGCGTTCGGCACTGACGCCGCCGTTGATGCGCGAGTAGTCGTCGCGGCTGCGCCCGAGCGCGGCAATGCCTAGCAGCAGAATCATCGTGCCGAGGGTCATGGATGCCAACACCTCTATGAGGGTGAAGCCCTGCCGGAACTCGCTGCGGGATGTCATGGGAGGTGAGTGTGGAAGTCGAGCTTGCGACGCTTTGCGTGTGGGGCGGCGGCCGGGTATTCGAGGGTGAGGCGCAGGCTGCGCATCGGGCGCTCGGCGGATTGGGCTGGGTCGGTGTGGATGGAGACGATGTAGCGCGCCGCCTGGCCGGCGAGTTGCCTTATGCCGGCGGCGTAGGCATCCGGTTCGATGCTGCCGAGGGTGTGGCCGTCCGGGGAGAATGCCAGGGCGAGGGGTTTGCCGGGTGTTGGAAATGGCTGGTTGGGGGTCGGGTTGGTTAGGAACTGCGCCTTGCCGGCGGCGGCGGCCTGGATCTCCTCGAGGCAGGCCGGGATGATCCAGGTGCTGCGGGATTCGGCTTGGGCGGCGGTGGTGGCTTGGCCGGAGCGGGCGATGACCGCGAAAACCAATGGCAGCGCCACGGCTAACACTCCCATGGCGATGACTCCCTCAATGAGCGAGGCACCGCAGACATGGACAGGCGCGGAATGCTGCGATTTCATCCGTCGGTACGATAGGGGCGGCCAATGTGGCGGCCGATTTGCATGTGATTTTCGGCAATGTTGGGTTTGGTACTTCGGGTGTTAGGGGATGGCTGGTTGTTGCGGTATGCGCCCTCGGCGACGCGCAAGGCGAGGGGATCCGCGCCGCCTGGCCACAGCAGCCCGCCGCGCCGGTTGAAGGCGAGGATGTGAAAACGGCCTTGCACGAGTTGATTGCCGGCGCGGTAGCGGATGGTGAGTTCCGGTTCGTCGCGCGGATTGCGGATGCCATTGACCGCGCCGGGGATGATGACCACGCCGCCCGGCAGGGATTGCCAGCGCTGGATGAGCGTGCCGTCCAGGGTGTCAGGATCGGCCGGCCACTCGTTGATTTTGAGAATTCCGATGTGGCAGCGAGCGTCGTTAAACGCAAGATCGCCGGGCTCGGCTATCGCGAGCACCACAATGGAGCGCGTGGTGATGGCGCAGGTGCGTGCCTGCTCGATCCAACTGATGAGGGTGTCAGTGGCGGTCTTGCGGGCCTGCGCCGGGGAGCCGGTTAGAACCCTCACGCCTCCCGCCATCAATAACAACACCACCCCCATGACGGCGACCATTTCGACTAACGAAAATGCCGCTGACCCATGCCTGACGCGCGCTATGCCGGGAGTTCTCACACAAGTGGGGTGTAAGATTTGGCACCATGCCGGAGTGGCACATGCCAACATAAGCGATGCCCGAAAGCGGGAGGCTTGCCAAGCAAAAAATGATCCCAAATGA
>JBILFE010000242.1:0-5830 GCA_044351705.1 Luteolibacter sp.
GGGATGGCGAGTCATGGCGGAATTCTGGGGCTGCTGCTGGTTACCGGGTATTACGCGTGGAAAGAGAAAGTATCCATGGCCGCTTTGGGTGATGGCTTGTGCGTGGTCGGGCCGCTGGGCGTGTTTTTCGGGCGGATGGCGAATTTCATCAATGGTGAGCTGTACGGCCGGGTGGCCTCCGGCGTGAGTTGGGCGGTGAAGTTCCCGATGGCCTTGATCGATGACAGGGCGCCCGAGGCGATGCGCTTTGATGAGGCGGCGGCCGCGGTTACGGCGGCGGAACCGGGCTTGACGGCGGCCTATCAGAATTTGGAGGCCGGCCGCGCGACTCTGGAAGCGGGGCTGGGGGCGCGGGATTATCTCATGGCCAAGAGCGCGATGTTTCAGGAGATGCTAGAGGCGAACCGTCACTCCAGCGAGGTGTCAGCGGTGCTCGGGCGTTTTCTTGAGCCGCGTCACCCGTCGCAGCTCTATGAGGGGTTGCTGGAGGGGTTGACCCTTTTCAGCATTCTGTGGCTGGTGCGATGGCGGTTTCCGCACGCGCCTAACGGGCTTTTGACCGGTCTGTTTTTCGGGTTGTACGCGTTGTTCCGGATATTTGTGGAGTCATTTCGCGAGCCGGATGCGGCGCTGGTGGGGGTTTTGACCAAGGGCCAATTCCTATCGTTGTTCATGCTGCTGATAGCGGCAGGCTTCCTGATTTACGCATGGAAGCAACGCGGCCATGAGTTGAGGGGCATTCATGGGTGAAAATGAAGCGGCCCGACCGATATTCCCTGGGAAAAACCCAAAAACCCAAAGGGATTCTCAGCCGGACCGCCTGCTTGTTGTCGCAACACGGGTAAGCAAACGTTTTGCTAGGGGGGTGTCAATCCTGTTTTTTTATTTTTGCATTATTTCATTTCAGGGGTTTGGCCATCGACTTTACCATCCGCCGGGCATGCGCGTCATGTTAAGGGGTTCGGGCCAACATTTGCCGCCGGGCGGGCCTTGAGTTGGGGCGGATTGGCGCGGCAATGCCGCTTCGTGCTGCAAAAGGTGCGCGGATTTTGTGATGCTGGTGGATTCTTGATTTTTGTCCTCGCCCGAAATGGAAAGCTGCCTATTTTTGCGGCGGAAGCCCATCCGGCGGCGCAGGCTGATGGATGGGTTGGACGATCCCTACAACCTCATTAAACGACCATGAATCTAACGCTCAAAGTTTGGCGCCAACTCAGCCCGACGGCACAAGGCCGGATTGTAACCTACGATGCCAAAAACATACCGGCAGAGGCCTCGTTTCTGGAAATGCTCGACATCGTCAATGAGGGGCTCATTGAAAAGGGCGATGAGCCGATTCATTTCGACCATGATTGTCGCGAGGGCATCTGCGGCACCTGTTCGCTCACCATCAATGGCATTCCGCATGGCAAGGAACGGGGCATCACCACCTGCCAAGTCCACATGCGCAAGTTTGCCGATGGCGATACGATCTGGATCGAGCCGTTTCGGGCCAATCCGTTTCCGGTGATCCGTGACGTGATGGTGGATCGCACGGCCTTTGACCGGATCATGGCGGCGGGTGGTTATATTGACGTGCGCACCGGCTCGGCCATGGATGCCAATGCCATCCCGGTGGCCAAGTCCGATGCGGATGCGGCCTTTGATGCCGCTGCCTGCATCGGTTGTGGTGCCTGTGTGGCTGCCTGTAAGAATGCTTCGGCGATGTTGTTTGTATCGGCCAAAGTTTCGCACCTCGGGCATTTGCCGCAGGGCCAACCGGAACGGCAAAAGCGCGTCCTGGCCATGGTCCAGCAGATGGATGCCGAGGGGTTTGGCAATTGCACCAACCAATACGAGTGCGAGGCCGCCTGTCCCAAGGAAATCAGCGTCGAGCACATCGCCCGCATGAACCGCGATTACATGAAAGCCTTCGTTGTCGAGCAACTGGTGGGCTGAGCTGCGGCGGATCCATGGCACGACAAAGGGACCCTGCGGTCTTGATTTTCGGGTCATGCGCGCTGACGGTACCGGGGTGAACGCACTACGCCTTACGATGCTCATGGCCATGCCCCTCGGGTTGTTGGCCTGCTCCGCCAAGGATACAAAAAAACACGTCATGAAAACCACGCCCACAGACGCCGGCGCGCAGGTGGAAAAAACCGACGCCGAATGGAAAAAGCAACTCACCGCCGAGCAATATCGGATATTGCGTGAAGCCGGCACCGAGCCGGCCCACGGCAAGGTGTACGAGGAATTCAAAAAACAAGGGGAGGGAACCTACCACTGCGCCGCGTGCGATGCCTTGTTGTTTTCCTCCCAACAAAAGTTTGATTCGGGCTGCGGGTGGCCGTCGTTTTACGATCCGGCCAAGGCCCAGAATGTGCGGCTCAGACCGGATAACAGCGGTGGCAGGCTGCGCACCGAGGTGATCTGCGCCATTTGCGGCGGCCACCTCGGCCATGTTTTCAAAGGCGAGGGCTTCGATACCCCCACCGACCAGCGCTACTGCATCAACGGCGGCGCCTTGAAGTTTGTGCCGCCGGCACAACCCTAACTGAAATCACGAGCCGCAACCATTGCCTCAGATATCCTGAACGCGAAGGCAATGGAGTGAGTCCATGTGAAGAAAGGCGGCGGGCAATATGCCCGCGCCAGTGGTCCGGGCATGCTGCCCGATACTGTTTACTTAGCACTTGCCACACCAAATGGGGGCGAAGTCGCGACAATGCTGGGCAGGGACGCACCTCCGGGGCATGCGCGTCAAGTTAACGGGATTTTATGATTTTGCGTGACGATTTTTACCACTGAATGCACTGAGGACCACTGATGCCACTGAAATAATCATAAAATTCTTCTCAGTGGTATCAGTGGCAATCAGTGTTTCAGTGGGTTCTTTGGCACGATTTACCAGAACCTGGTGGGTTCTTATAACTACCCCGTTAACTTGACGCGCATGACCTCCGGGGCGTCCGGTGGGGACGGGGCCGCAGTTCTCTGCTGCACCATCACTCGCCGGATTTCACGCGGAGACAGGCCAGCGATTGGATTGAAGGCTTCCAGCTCGTGGTTGGGTGCATCGGGCTAACCAAGCCGCCGTATGCCCGCCCCAGCCGGACCGTTTGGAAAACGGTCCCTGCCAGTGGATTCGACCTGCCAAATGCAATGGCCCATGGGTGCTAAGTAAACAGCATTGGGCATGCTGCCCGGAGCCAGACGGTTTCAATTGATTTTCCCGGGGCTGACAAAATCCTGGCAGATGTTAGGATGTCCGTCCCTACCAGTGAGTTTGGACCACGGCAAGCGCCGGTTCGTTAGATGGGAGCCTGGCGAGGTGCTCGGTGATGGTGAGTAGATCGCCGGGGAGGATGAGATCCGGGCGGATATCCGCCAGCGGTTGCAGCACGAAGCGGCGCTGAATCAGGCGCGGGTGCGGCAGCACCAGGCCTTCGGTGGTTAGGATTTCAGATCCGAAGTAGAGCAGATCGATGTCGATGGGTCGCGGTGCGTTGCGAGTGGGGGTGGCGATGCGGCCCAGAGTGGACTCGATGCCTTGGGTATGCTCGAGGAGTTCAACAGGCGAGCCGTCAAAACCAAGTTCGATCACCGTGTTGTAAAAATCAGGCGCGCCAGCCGGGCAGTCGACCGCCGCAGATTGATAGATCGGGGCCTGCAAGAGGGCCGCTCCCGGGCAAGCGATGGCGCGCAGCAGTGCCATGGCCGATCGCAGGTTGGCCAGACGGTGACCGAGGTTGGAGCCGAGAGCGATGCCGACGCGAGGCATGTCAGGGATTGAGATTGAAGAGGCGGGTGATGCCACAGTTTTTTTGGATGCGGGCGTTGGCGTCCGCAACCTTGGCCGCGGGAATGATCACCGGCCGGTTGCTACCTAACAATTCAATGACAAAAAACTCGGGGGCCTGCTGCGGGTAAAGCAGCTCGTAGGCATGGGCGAGATCGCGGACTTCCGTGCCATTGATTTTGGCCACGGCAAACCCGGCAAAGCCATCCAGCTGGCTGGTCACCGGATCGCTCTCCACGCGGGTGAGCATGACGATGTCCTGCCGCGTTAGGAAAATGCCCTTGGGGACGTAATCGGAGAACAGGCGGCGGACGTTGATGTCATCAAACTTGGCGCTGGCGAACAGATTGGTATCGAGCGGTTGGAAAACCAGTCCGGCAAAGACGATGTAGCGGGGTTTGCTTTCATAATCGATGGCATACATGCGCCCCCACTGGAGCGGCTTGAGCACGATTTGCACATCCTGCCAGCGGCCGTCGCGCAGCACGCGCACGGCGATTTTGTCGCCGGCGAATTTGCGTTCGATGATTTCGTTGAAACTGACGGTTTCGCCGTCGATGGAAACCATGCCGGCGCTATCGACGTCGAGATCGTTGATGGACATGATGATATCGCCGGGCTTGAGGAGGCCATCGGCGGAGCTGGTGGCAACGACGTTGGTGATGAGCACCCCCATGTCATCATCGGGGCGGCCAAGGGCTTTGCGCATGGCTGGATTGAACAACGGAAACTCGGTGATGCCGAGTTCCACATACTGGTCGTATTTGCCGTCCTCGATATCCTTGAGGAAGCGTTTCACAACCGGAGTTGGAATGATGTACCCGGTGTTGTCCGCCTGGCGCAATCCCTGAAAGGCCACCCCCACGACCTTGCCATCCTGCACGCAGGGCCCGCCGGAGTTGCCCGGATTGATCGCGGCATCGATCTGGATAATCAGATGGGAATCGGCACGCGAGTGGGAGTAGGCCTGAAAATCAATGCGGGAGACCACGCCGCGCGTCACTGACAAGCGTTCGCCGCCGATGGGATAGCCGATGACCCGGACTTGGGATTCCAGGCTGGGGATGTCACCCAGAGCGAATGCCGGGAAGGCTTCAAAGTCAGAGAAGTCCTCCACGGAGAGCAGCGCGAGGTCACAATCATGAGCGATGTAATCGACCCTGGCCGGGTGTTTTTTCGAGCTGCCGTAGATGTTGATGAGCACCCGCCGGGCGTTGGAGACGACATGGGCGTTGGTCAAAATCCGGTTCTTTCCGATGATGAATCCGCTGCCGATGGCACCGCTGAAGCGGCCTGCATTCCATGGCGTGTGATAGTCCGGGGCCTGGGTGGCAACCTCGATGCGCAGCACGGACTTGTAAACATCGGAGGGGGCTGCCGGGCTTTCCACCGCCACTGCGAGGTGGCCGCTGGCAAGCACGATCAGGGGGGCTAGGAGGCGGTTCATGACTGGCCAAGCATACGGTGCCATGCCACTGCGGCAAATGAAATGTTGCCTAAAAGAAAAACCACTGGCGGCAGCTTTCAAGCGCTGCCCCCAGTGGTTGTTGGATGGATCGCAATAATGTGTGGCTTATGGCCGCGGTTGAATCCGCGTGATCTTGGAGCCCTGCAAGCCCAGGCCGCCCATCAGGCCGCGTTGATTGAAGAAGAAGGCATAGGTGCCTTTGTTGATGGTGGTTGTGCTCAGGGAGGCGGCCATGCCTTTATCGACGACGACGAGGCTCGGGCTGGCACCCACTTCCCAACCCTCGTTGCTGTTGATGTTTTGGAAGGCGCTGCTATCCATCAGAAACAAGGCATAACCGAATTCCTGAACGCCCGCTTGAATCCCGTAGGAGGCGGCGGTGGTCTGGTAGTAGTCGTTGATTGCGCCGTTGTTGCGGATCAGCGCGCCGTTACCGGCTTGACCTGCCACCATGAAGCCGCCCTTGACCACGGATGGGAACACCAGCACGCCCTTCGCCTTCTTGCCCAACGCGCGTGCCTTGGGGTTCTGGGTATAGAGCGATGCAAGCGCGGCGCGCGAATCTCGGGCGATTTGCGCGG
>JBILFE010000186.1:0-6574 GCA_044351705.1 Luteolibacter sp.
CGTATTGGCGTCGCAGGTCAAGCACGTCCATGCCGGCCTTGACTTCGAGCGGGTTGTAGGCATCCACCCCCATCTCAATGTAATCCTGGAAGATCGCCTTCACGTTGCCGCAACCGTGATAGATGACCGGCAAGCCCGCGGCGTGCGCGGCCTCGACCATCCGCGCAACCCATGGCTTGAAATACTCGCGCCAATAGCCCGGCGACATGAAGGTGCATTTCTTATAGGCGACGTCCCCCCAGATCACGAACCCATCTAACAAACCAGCGCCAGCGGCGATCTCGGCCTTGGCGAGTGCCAGATAGAACGCGCCGATGCGGTTGATCACCTCGCCCATTTCGTCGGGATACTCGCCCATCCACAGCAGCGCGTTTTCCTGGCCGATGAGGCGTGTGAGGCACTCGCTCACCTCGATGGCACTGCCATAGACCGGAAAATCGGGCCGCAGGGATTTGACCGTGTCGATCCAGGCCGGTGAATTGCGCTGGAACCCGTCGCCGACGCCGGCGACCTGGTTGTCACCGGCGGCGTAAAAGCGCCGCGGGTCATCGGGCGGATCGAACTCGGCCTGTTGGAGTTTGGTGAAAGTGTCGGTGTCCCACGCCTGCATCTCGGGCATCGGGAAGGAAAAGTGTTTGTGCAGGATCGCGCCGAAGCCGGTTCTAACCGTGACCTCGTCGGCTGTTTCACGGAGCGTTTCGAACGGGCGGATCCAGGGGTCAAAGTTGGGCACGGTGACGATCCAATCCAGATCGTAGTGGTAGTAAGGATTGGCGTCGGGGGGCAGACCGAGTTCCTCGCGCCAGCGGTGGGTGAAACCGCCCCAGAAAAAATCGCTGATCGGCACGCGATCCGGTTGCTGGTGGCGCAGTGCCTGGTTCATGCGCTCCAACTTGCGCAGGGTGCTCTGCTTGCGCTCGCTGGCAGTGGATTCTTTGCCGATGGTGTCGAACATGCTCACACACCCATTGTCCATGATCCCAATGCGCTGTCACGCCATTTGTGAGCGGGCCTGTTGGCGGCCAGCACGCAGCCAAGGAAAATGAATGATTGGCGGGTTGCCGGGTTCCTTGAAGCGCCAAGGAGCGCCATCAATAAGGAGGCGATCCCCGGCGGGCACATAGACCACGCGCTTGGCCTTGATGACAGCATCCGGTATTGGATGCCTTGAGGTAGGCTTGACTGGCGAGCGGATCAATCGTGACCGGATAGCGTGCGGCCGCGTCATTGACCACCACGCACAGATCGCTGCCGGCGGCGGTCCCAGTCGCGAAGCGAGCCGGCACCGGTTTGCCGTCGGCATCCCAGGCCTTGAGACCGCCGTAGGTAAGAGCCGCCTCGCCGGCTGGGTCGTGGAAGGTCACAGTGGTACCGTCCTGATTGGCGGTGATGGCGTGGCGCTGGCGTTCGTGGACGGCCCGGATGCCGGACCAATCCGTATGGGTGAAGCCCTCGGGAGTAGCCGCGGATAGTGGCCGGGCGCTGGGTACCGCACCTAACAAGGTGGCCGTAGTGACAACGGCAGTGGCTATCACGGAAGTAACAATGGATGATTTCATGCACATGACGGGTTATGGATTCACCTATAAACAGTGATCAGAGGCTTTTATTCAAAGGTCGATCAGCGGCAAGCACAAAAAAGCGGCGGGCGATTGGTACGCATGTTGGATCGGGCTGTGCTCACCTTGAGTGCACGCTATTGGCCCATTCCTCCAATCGATCATCAATCGAGCCACGCCGCAAGGGGTTGACGAATGCCGTTTGCAGCACAATGCCTTTGTCATTGTAAGCCACAAAGAATGCATGCCTGTCACCCAGCGAAAACTCGTCGCAGTCCCCGCCGACCGGTGCCACAGCCCACCAGTACATCGTCCAGCCGCGTGATTTCCAGAAGTAGGCGGTTGCCGGCGGTCTATCACTATGGCGGGTGGCGGCCCCCAAGCGGCGCTCCACTTCCAGCCGTGTGGTCACGCCGGCAACGATGAACTTGACATCCCGACGCTGGATCTTGCGCCCCTCCACCGCCTCCGACGATAGCGGTGGCACAGGAACCACCCCAACACAACCTATCAGAAGTGACGCAATCAGGGAAAGCAATACGGGCAATGGCAAGCGTGGTTTCATGGCGGTTGGCGGAAATCAAATGGGACGGGTCTTGATGATGGCAGGCTGGTCGCTGCGAATTCAACCTATTATGGATGCGTTCAAGCGTTTTTTTTGGCAGTTAGGAATTCCGCTGGATGTTATTTCCTTGCTGATAGCGGGGCCTCGGACTTGAGCGCGGCGAGAATTTCGGGCGTGCCGAACTTGCCGGCGGCATCGAGCGGGGTGACTCCCTCCAGATTTCTCACCTGGGTCCGGGCACCCTTCGCCAGCAACAGCTTGACGATTTTCAATTTATCCGCGGCATTACTTTTGTTGATGGCATTCAAAGTTTGCATATTCTCCTCTGGCTGTCCCGCGTGGGTTTTGATGTCATTGCGGCCAATTCGGACGATGGCCGCATTGTGGAGCGGGGTGTTGCCTAGCACGTCGGCCACATTGACCGGTGCCTGGTGATCGAGAAGCAAGCGGACCATCTCCTCCGCACCCACGGTGGCGGCCATATTGAGCGGTGTATTCTTGTATTGATCGAGGGTGCCTGGCGGCGCGCCGTGGTCTAGCAGGATCCGCGCCGCCTCCGGTTTTCCGGACATCACCGCGATATGGAGCGGGGTGCCGCCATGGCTTTCCGTAGCCGCCACATCCGCCCCCTTTTCGAGGAGCAAGTGGAGCACCTCCACATTTCCGGCTTGTGTCGCCAAGTGGATGGGCTGGCATCCATCGTTATCCTTGGCGTTGAGCTTGGCCCCCTTATCCAGCAGGGTCGCGACGGATTTCACCTCGGAACTGTAAGCCGCGTTATGCAGCGGGGTGCGTCCAAAACGGGTGTCCTTGGCGTCAACTTCCGCTCCTTTCGAGATCAGCAGTTCAAGCGTTTCCAAGCTGCCGTCCGCGGCCGCCCAATGGAGGGCGGTCTTTCCCTCGCGATCCCTCGCCCGCAGGTCTGCCCCTGCATCCAGCAACAGCGCCACGATTTTCTGATAGTCGGCAACCGGGCCGCAATCCCTGATGGATCGATCCCCCGACGGCAAGCCGGATGACTGCTTGATGGGCCCATGAGCCGCGACCATGAGCGCTGATTTTAACGCGTTCCTTTCGGCATCATTGACGCTGGCCCCGGCACGGAGCAAAAGTTTTACGGTTTCCAGCCTGCCGGCTGCCGCCGCCTCCAGCAGGGCGGTCTCGCCCAAATCGCTAAGTGCATTGACACCCAGCTTTTGATCCAACAGAAATTGCACGGTCTCCGGACTTGCCGAGGAGGCCGCGAGGTGAAGGGCGTTGCGGCCATCTTTCTGGACCGCCTTGAGATTCGCGCCCGCTCCGACCAACAGTTTCAGGAGATCCACCCGGCCAAACTCCGCCGCATTAAGCAGCGGAGTGAAACAGTCGCCGTCCCAACCCTCCAGTTCCGGATGGAGTTGCAACAACTTTGTCACAAGCGCGCTGCTCCCGTCCTGACAGGCCTTGTGGAGGGTGGTGGTGCCGTCGATCTGCTGCAGCCCGGGATCCGCGCCGCGTACTAACAACAAGTTGAAGATTTCATCGCTCCAGGTGGCGGCATGCAGGGCGGGAGCGCCGTTTTTATTCACGGCATTGACCTCCGCGCCATGGTCGAGCAACAGGCGGATGATTTCCACGTCACCCATGATGACTGCAAAATGAAGCGGTCGTATTCCGTGGGGAGACTCAGCCGCATTTACATCCGCCTTGTGCGCGATCAGGGCTTTCACCACGGCCGCGGTTCCCCGCAGCGCCGCGATATGCAATGGGCGGTCACCAGGTGCCGATGCTTCCGGATCCGCGCCATGCTCGAGCAAATATTCCACGGCCTTGCTGTTGGGATAACTAGCCGCAACATGCAGGGGCGTCCATTTGGCAAGCGGCAGCGTGTCTAGCAGGCTGCCGCCGTGCTCCACCAGCACGCGCAGGATTGCCAGCCGGGACACCTCTTCTTCAGGACCAGGGATCATGGATTTTTGATAGTTTATCAACGCCTCACGGCTCCTGGCCATCGCCGGCCCCGGGGTGGAGCGGAGAAAGGCAAACACGGCTTTCGGCAAACCAGTCATGCCCTCCAGTTTGACAATCGCGGCGGCCCGCAGCACCGGAGTCATGCCGTCAGTAGTCGTCACGTTCACCTTGGCCCCGGCCTTGAGCAGGACCCTGACCAGTTCCAGATTCCCGACGTCCACCGCATGATAGAGCGGCGTGGCACCAAGTTTTTCATCCGCTAGATTCACGAGCTTGGCGTCCTTCTTCAACAACCGCGCCACGACCGCGGCATCCCCGGCACGCACCGCGTCATGAATCTCCGCCGCCATGGCGACGGCGGAAAATCCGCAAATGAGCGCGGCGGCAAAAGCCCGATGCAGCCCGGAATGGCTGGTGCATCTGCAAAAGCCTGTGTGCGGGTTGGTGATCGAAAATAAGTAGGAATGTTGCATTTCGTCACTCTGGTATGGGTTAGCATGGGATGAAAGGGTTCTATTTCCCAGGCGGGCGCGACGTGTTAGACTTGAGCGTAGCGAGGATCTCTGGCGTGCCGAACTTTTCCGCAAAATCGACGGGGGTGGCACCTTCCAGATTCTTGGCTTGCGGTCGGGCGCCCTTCGCCAGCAACAGCTTGACGATTGTCAATTTGTCAGCGGCAGGGCAGTTGTTGATGGCATTCAAAGCGAGCTGTGTATTCGCCTCTGGCTCTCCCGCCGGGGGGGTGATCTCATTCCTGCCAACTCGGACCATGGCCGCATTGTGCAGCGGGGTGTTGCCCTGCGCATCAGCCCCTTTGACCAGCGCCCGATGATCCAGAAGCAAGCGGACCATCTCTACGGAACCCACGGTGGCGGCCAGCATGAGCGGTGAATTCTGATACTGATCCCGGGCGTTTGGCGGCGCGCCGTGATCCAGCAATATGCGCGCCGCCCCCAGCTTTTTATCCATGACAGCAAGATGGAGCGGGGTGCCACCGTGGGCCGTATCACCGGAGTTGCTCAGTGCATTGACTTGCAGTTTTTGCTCCAGCAGAAAGCGCACCGCCTCCGGATTGGCCGCGCCTGCGGCGAGGTGCAGGGCGTTGCGTCCATTCTTTTGGACCGCCTTGAGGTCCGCCCCGGCTGCGATCAGCAGTTTCAGCAGATCCACCCGACCGGCTTCCGCCGCGTTGAGCAGCGGTGTGAATTCCGCTCCGTCCCATGCGTCCAGGTCAGGGTGGAGTTGCAGCAACTTTGCGACGAGCGCTGCGCTCCCGTCCTGGCAGGCCATGTGGAGAGTGGTGACGCCGTGGGACTGCTGCAGCTTGGGATCCGCGCCGCGCTCTAACATAACATGGAAAATTTCATCGTTCCATGTCGCATGATGCAGGGCCGTAGAACCGTTCCTGCCCAAGGCATTGACCTTTGCACCGTGGTCGAGCAACAGGCGGATGATTTCCATGTTGCCACCGAAGACCGCCACATGCAGTGGCGGGTCAACGGCGGGAACCTGAGCCGCATTCACATCCGCCTTGTGCGCGATGAGGGCTTTAACCACCTCCGCGTTTCCCCACTTCACCGCGAAATGCAGCGGGCGAAAACCCAGTGCCGACACCTCCGGATCAGCTCCCTGCTCGAGCAAATATTCAAGCGCCTTGACGGGATTGATAATAGCGGCGGCCCGCAGCATCGGCGTCATGCCGTCAGTAGTCTTCACATTCACCTTGGCCCCGGCATCAAGCAGGACCTTGACCAGTTCCAGATTCGACGTGTCCACCGCATGATAGAGCGGCGTGGCGGCCATTGCATCATCCGTTAGATTCACCAGCTTGGGGTTTTTCTTCAGCAGGCGCGCCACGGCCGCCGCGTCCCCGGCACGCACGGCGTCATGAATCTCCGCCGCCATCACGGAAAACCCGATCATCAGCGCGGCGGGCAAAGCGCGCAGAACGCATGACTGCATGCTTGTTAGCAAAGTGCCGTGAAGGCAGGCAGGCATGGGTAAACCGGAGTGTGATGTTGAAGGTGGGAGTGACGGGAGACGTGTCATGTTTGTTGTTTTCATGGCATTGTCCTAACTGGATTTGATGGGGCTCAATGAGCCACCACGGATATTGGAGTGCCCGGCGCACCTAGTCCGGGAGCGCGGTCAAACTGTTGCGGTCTGGATCCCAGCGCAGTCTGGCCTTGTGATCGATGAATTCCTCGCCCTGCTTGATAGTGAACCATGCATCGAACTCGAGGCCGTTGGATTTCCAGCCAACGAGGGACAGATAGAAAGGGATCCGACGACAAGGATTTGGTTCGTTAGTTTCATGACTGTGGTGAAAGACAAATAATCTCACTTTTTTCCCACCGAGATTTCGTGAATGATCAGGTAGCACCCTCTGAACTCAGTAAACGACCTCGTTTTTGACGCAGTGGCGAGCAAGTTGAATTCCCCGAAGGTGCGGTCAAGCTGAGGTTTTTTTGGGGGGATTGTGGATGACGATTTTTACCAC
>JBILFE010000187.1:0-6572 GCA_044351705.1 Luteolibacter sp.
AACGCAGGCCGCCTGGACGTGGCCGCATCTGCGGCCACCCCCGCCGGCGACGGCTTCACCCAAACACTGCGCTGGCTCGCCACCGATGGCACAAATTTGTTAGATGAATCCCGCAGCGTGCGGGTCCGCGCCACGGGCACGGGCGCGGAGGCGGTGCATTGGCTCGATTGGCAATCCATCCTGACCCCGGCGGCCGGCCGCGCCAGTGTCCGCTTGTCGGGCAGCCATTACTTCGGGCTGGGCATGCGGTTTTTACCGGCCTGGGCTAACAAGGCTGAGTTCCTGTGGGCCGCCACCACCGGCCAGACCGTGGTGCGCGGTGATGAGAAACTCACGCCCGGCGCGTGGGCGGCGGCCCGCTGTGAGATCGACGGCCGTACGGTGACCGTGCTCATGATCGATCACCCGGCGAATCCGCGGCCGGTGCGGTGGTTCACGATGGGCAAGCCGTTTTGTTATCTATCCGCCGCGTTGGGGCTCGAAGCGACTCCGGCCAACCTGGCCGCCGGCGAGCGCTGGGCCTTGCGCTACGGTCTCGCTTTGATCTCGGGGCCCGCCGACGCGCCCCGACTTGCCAAGCTGGCCGCCGAATGGCAGGCCTCCAAGCCGTTTCCAATCCAAGACACTCCCACCCCCGCCAAACCATGAGCAATCCATCCAACAATAACAACGACCCGGTCTCCTCCCTATCACGGCGCAGCTTCCTCAAACAGGCCGTCGGCGCCAGCACCGTCTTCGCCGTGCCTAACATCGTGACCACCCCGTTGTTTGGTGCCGAGGCCCCTAGCAACCGCGTCAGCCTCGGCCAGATCGGCTGCGGCAACATCGGCAGCAACTATCACATTCCAACCTTGCGCAAGATGGCCGACGTGCGGATTGTCGCCGTGGCGGATGCCTTCAAGAGCCGGCGCGACAATGCCGCCGCCAAGCTCAACGCGCAGTATGGCGAGGGCACCACCAAGGCGCACGCCGATTTCCGCGAAGTGCTGGCGCGGGCGGATGTGGACGCGGTCATCATTGGCGTTCACGACCACTGGCACACCCCGATGTCCATTGCGGCGGCCAAGGCCGGCAAGGATGTCTATTGCCAAAAACCGCTGGCGCTCGATTACAGCCTGACAAAAACCCTGCGGCAGGTCATCAAGGACAAGCAGCGGATTTTCCAATTCGGCACCCAATACCGTTCCGGAGGGCCCAACGGCAGGTACCGGCGCATGGTCCAGTTGGTTAGAAACGGCTACATCGGCCAACTCCAGCGCATCGACCTGTGGAGCCGCGACGTGTCGTTCAACGTGGGCAGCTATCATGGCAAGCCCTATGGCTCGGCCACCGAGATCCCGGTGCCCGCGGATCTGGATTTCGATGCCTGGATGGGGCCGTCGGAAATGGTGCCGTACACGGCGGATCGCGCCACCGAATGGGGTGGCTACCATTGCCCTGAGACGTCGCTGGGCTTCATCGCCGGATGCGCCATTCACGAGCTGGGCCTCGCGCAATGGGCGAACAAGGCCGATCACACCAGCCCCATCCGCTATGCCGGCACCGGCACCGTTCCTAAAGAAGGGATTTTCCGCACGCTGGAGCGCTGGGACGTCAATTGTGATTACGCCAACGGGGTGAAACTGCGGTTCATGGATTGCCGGACAGCCAAGGCGGCGGTGGCATCGTCCTTGCCGCGGGCCTGGGAAGATGGCGATGGCATCATCTTCCATGGCAGCGAAGGCTGGATCAGTGACGCCGAGGGCTTCTGTGCCAGCAACCAGGCGCTCTGGAAAATGGATTTCAAGCCCACCGACGAACAACTCATGATTTCGCCCGAACACAACCGCAACTTCATCGATTGCGTCAAGTCGCGCCAGGAAACCATCTGCCCGGTCGAAATGGCCATCCGCTGCGATGCCATCGCCCATCTGGCCGACATCGCGGCGCGCACTGGCCGCGTCATCGAGTGGAACCCGGAAAAAGAAGAAATCGTGGGCGACGCCGAGGCGGCCAAAATGCTCACCCGGCCGGCGCGGGATAAATGGAAGGTCTGGTGAACGCCGCCACATCATCTTGAAAAGCAGGATTTCAATGGTTAGAGTTGTTCTTTTTACCACTGATTCCACTGATTTCACAGAAACATTTGATTGTTATATCTCCTTCCGAACATTCATCCATCGGGTTTGAAAGAACGCCAATGCAACTGATTCATAATCCGTATAATCCGTATAATCCGTGGTTTCAAATTGCCAAGCTAACACCATGACCGCCACTCATCTAACAACCATCCGGCCGCTGGGCCGCCGCCAATTCATCCGTGCCAGCGCCGCCCCGCTTGTGGCCCTGGCGCTTCCCGGCCTGTCCGGGCTAGCCCGCGCCGCGCAAGAACCCGCCTGGCGCATGCGCCTGGCGCTTTCCTCGGTGATGTTCGCCGAGATTCCCATCGAGGATGTCTGCGCACGGGCGGCCACGCTCGGATTCGACGCCATTGACATCTGGTGCCCGTTCGACCGCTGCAAGCATCTATCCGATGTGGCGAAGCGCCTCGGCCCCGACGGCTTGCAACAACTCCTCGCCACGCACAAGCTCGCCTTGGGCAGTTTCACCACCTACACCACGCCGTCCGAAGCGGTCGGGTTTCCCGCCTACGCGGAATTCATCGGCAAGTTCGGTGGCGGCGTGGTGGTGCGCGAGTCGCAGTACATCCGTGTCAAGCCGGAGGAACTCACCGCGAAGATGCGCGAGTTCTTCGAAAAGCTCAAGCCGCAGATCGAGTTGGCCGCCCAGGCCAAGGTGCGCTTGGCCATTGAAAACCATGGCGGTGCCCTGTTAGGTACGCCCGACTCTTTCAAGGCGTTTGTGGATCTCAACCCCGCGCCAGAACACGTCGGGGTGGGGGTTGCGCCGTATCACCTGCAAGACATCAAAGCCTCGGTGGAGGAGGTGATCCGCATCGCCGGTTCGCAACTGCTCTTTTTCTATGCCTGGCAGAAAGCCGACGGCATCAACCAACTGCCCGGCCACGGCCCGGCGGACTTTGTCCCCTGGCTCAAGGCCCTAGCATCTATCAACTATAAGGGCTGCATCAGTCCGTTCATGCACGGCAATATGCAACCGGACAAAATGACGCCGGCTGTCGTCCAGGCTTGCACCTATCTGAAAGCCTGCCACGCTAAGGTCGTTAACGAACGCAAGAGTGAATCATGAGTATGTTTGGCAAACACAGTTTGACAGTGGCGGCAGTGCTGAGTTGCCTCTTGCTGACGCCTTTCCGGGCAAGCGCAGCGCCGATGCCGGAATTCGCCAATTCCGTTCAGTTCGACAAGTCAGGGCCCGAGCTCAAAATGTCACAGCTCAGAGGCAAAGCCGTCCTGGTGGTCTTCTTTCAATCATGGTGTGGAATCTGCAATGGATGGGGTCCAAAAATGATCCAACAGGTGCAGCAGGCTCATGGCGACAACCTCTCACTTGTCATGGTCGCTATCAAGACGGACGGCGGAGGTGCCGCAGGGGCAAGAGACTATCTAAAGGCCGCAGGTGCCGACCTAACCAAATGGGCCGTGGCCAGCGACAATCGGGGCGTCTTTCACCAACAGGTCACCGGCAAGGACGAGTTATGGCAATATGTTCTGGTGGGTGCCAATGGGGATATTGTCAAACAGGGTAAAGCGGGAGACTATTGGACCAATGGTCCTGAAAAGGACAAGTACGTCCTGGCCTCCAGCAAGCTGTTGGAGCCCTGCGGCAAGCTGGAACCCCTCCTTCCACCCGACACAAAGTATCCACCCGAGTTGAGCCGCATCGTTCGCCTCGCTGAATCAGGGAGTTTGGGCAAGGCCTTGTCCCAGTGTACCACGCCCGCCCAAAAAGACCTCAAGCAAGATCTTCTCAACATCATCGAGACACGCTTTAAGCAGCACATGGACATTCTGAAAGATCCCAACAAGGATTGGGGCAGTCGTTATGAATCATACTTGGAACTTGGAAAGTTGGTTGGTGAATGTCCTGCGGCACCCGCAGCAAAAGAAGCCACCGCCATGCTTGCCAAGGCCAATAGCGCGCCGCTCATCCAAAAGGAAAAGAGTGCCCAAACAGCCTACTTATACACGACCCTGAAATTGCAGAATGCAAACAAACAGGACAGACCCAGACTCCTTAAAGAATTGGAACTTGTTGCCAGCAAATATGAGGGCACCAAGTATGGCCGGCTCGCAGGCGTAGAAAGCCAGGCGGCCAGGCAATGAATGGATAGACGAGCGCAAGGGGGAATGTGACCGCAACCGCGGGCCGCCGCAATGTAGTCACGGGCTTCAGCCCGTTTCTTCCGCGTCATTTAACCCGAAATCCGAAGTTTGTTTTAAAATATCCGATAGATCAACCACAGATTACACAGATTACACGGATTTCACGGATTGAAATAGGTTCTATTTGCAACTTCTCCGAAGTTGCAAATGGTGAAAAAATCCAAACCGAAAATCCGTGAAATCCGTGGTTTTCTTTCCCCATTTCAGGAATTCAACTTCGGATTTCGGGTTGAACCGCGGAGCACCCCAAAAATAGTTGAAATTTCCTGTCACGCGGCTTGCGGTTCGCGCCAATAACGGGTGATGAATGCATGTCACCCCATCCCTATCATGAATCCGGATTCCCTGGCCATCCCGCCTGCCGACCGGCAGGCCTTCGCCGCGCTGGCCCGCGAGCACCACCGCAGCCTGCTCATCTACGCCCGGGCGCTGGCTCGCAATGAAGCCACCGCCGCGGATCTCGCCCAAGACGCGTTCATCGCCGCCTGGCGCAATCTCGGCCGCTTCGACGTCACCCGTGACGTGGGTGCCTGGCTGCGCGGAATCGTCCGCAACAAGTGGCGCGAACACCTCCGCCGCCACGCCCGCGAGGTCGACGTCGATGACGCGACCCTCGAAGCCTGGGAATCCCACTTCTCACAATGGGACGCCCGGTGCAACACCGGCAATGCGGACATGCTCGACTCGCTCGACGAGTGCCTCCAGCACTTGCCGGATGCCATGAGCGAGCCGGTGCGCCGGTTTTATTACCACGGAGAACCCGGCGAAAGCATCGCCGCCACTCTCGGAATCGACATCGCCACGGTTCGCAAACGCCTTCAGCGCGCCCGCCAAGCCCTCCGCGCCTGCCTTGACCGCAAACTCCCAACCCACGCTTGATCCATGAAAACCACCCTCCTCTCCCATGACCTGCCAATCGACGCCGATGACCGCCTGATGGATGCCTTGCTACTCGAACACGCCCGCGCCGGCACCGGCACGGATGCAGCCTTTCTAACACGAGTCGCCAACTCGCTCGCTGCCGATTCGATGGATCCGTCCCGCGTCGTCACCTTGCCAGCCACCCCCGCTCTCAAACGCACCTCGCATCGTCTCGCGTGGTCACTGGGCATTGCCGCCAGTGTCGCACTCGCCGCCGGATTGATTTGGAAAAATCCGCTCAGCCAGGAACCAGCGGATACCCAGGTTGCCAAACTTGCCCATCACCGCGGGATCCCGCTGCGCACCGAGCTGCCGCCGGAACTCATTGAGGGCACCCCCAAGGCCATCAGCGTGCCTAACCTGGTACAGGCTCCGACCCGTGTCCCACAATTCCTGGTGCCCGAAGGCACCGTGTTGTTGTCCAAAGGCAAGAAGGTGACCAGCAGCGATGACAACCCCATCATCGGCACTCTCGACTTGATCACCGATGGCGACAAACAGGCCGGCGAAGGCTACTACGTGGAACTGTTGGAAGGCCTCCAATGGGTCCAAATCGATCTGGAAAAACCTGCCGCCATCCACGCTCTCTGGCTCTGGCATTATCACTCGCAGAGGCGCGCCTACCATGACGTGATCGTGCAGATCTCGGACGACCCGCAATTCAAGACCGGCGTCACCACCGTTTACAACAACGACTATGACGACTCCTCCAAGCTCGGCAAGGGTCCTGACAATCCCTATGTGGAATCCAACTTCGGCATGATCGTCGATGCCAAAGCCACCCAGGGCCGCTACGTCCGTCTCTACAGCATGGGCAACTCGTCCAATGAAATGAACCACTACATCGAAGTGGAAGTGTTCGGCATCCCCCGCTGAGTCACGGACGATACTAAGTGTAGTCCGCCAAGCAGAATGCCAATGATTCGCAAGCTCCTTTGATTGATGATTGCCGCTTGTTGATTTTTGATTGTTGAAGTGTCGAAACGCCATCCAACATCCGATCAGCATTCAACCCGAAATCCGAAGTTGAATTCCTGCAATGGGGAAAGAAAACCACGGATTACACGGATTACACGGATTTTTTTGGTTTGGATTTTCTCACCATTTGCAACTTCGGAGAAGTTGCAAATGAAACCTATTTCAATCCGTGAAATCCGTGTAATCTGTGGTTAATCTATCGGATATTCTGAAATAAACTTCGGATTTCGGGTTGAGTTGTCCAGCGCGTTGCCAAGCACCACGGGGTGGCCTGCCCGTCGCTGTTGGGCGAGGAGGAGGTCGCCGCACTCACGGCTTGCCGCGAGACGCAGCAGCCACCTTGGTCAGCACGAGCACCCGCTCCACGGTCAGTTCATGCTGACAGCG
>JBILFE010000462.1:0-3823 GCA_044351705.1 Luteolibacter sp.
CGGCTCGACCTCGTCGGGAATAACCGGTGGGCATGGCCGAGCCTTGAGCGGGATGGGACTCAAACAGGCGATGTCAGGATTTCGATAGAGCAGTTCCTTGTTTCCAAAAGCGTCGAGCAAATACAGGCCATAATTCTCAACGGAATCAGGTCTGTCCGCTGCGGGATAGCCAAACACGCACAGATAGTAATCCTCGCTCAACGGCCAGGGTGTGCCGTATGCGGCCTCACGGCAGAAATAACCATATTCAGACTCGGGTAAGCGCTCGTCGGGTGTGATCAGCCTGACCGGCGCCATGGCGTCGTCGTCCTCAACCGTCGGATCGATCATGACGAGTGAACCATAGGTCTGGCCATGGTGTGGAGCCGCCACGGCAACCCATTTGTGCGAGGAAGGAATCGCGCGGATGTCCATTTCCATGCACGGGCGGTCTTTCCAGTCGCGCGGGTAGTTGCCGTGAATGGACATGGCGGCTCTCCCGTCCGGCATGGTCTTCCAGGGATGATGGGCTTGGAAAAATCCCCGATCCACGTAATCCCAGCGCGTGTATAAAATCATCCCGTCATGTCCCACACTCGGCTGCCATTCACAGGTTTCGTGATGACTCAAGCGCACCATGTTGGAACCGTCCGCGTTGACCCGGTGCAGGGTGTAGGTGAACCACGGAGCCCCCCCGTTGGCGGTCATGTGGCAGCGGCCGAATCCGCCGCGCCGATCCGAGATGAAGGCAATCTTGCCATCTGGAAGCCAGCACGGGTCGAAATCGTTGAAGCGCCCGTCGGTCACATGCTGCAACTCTGTCCCGTCAGCATTCACGCTGAACAGATGCCATGCATTCTGCTCGGTGAAGGAACATTTCATGCCGCTATAACTGTAGAGGTCGTTAAGATCCTCCGGTGCGCGGGTGGCTGGCAGAAACCCCGCCGCCTCGGTGAAGGCAAAGACAATCCGCTTGCCATCAAACGATAGATCCGGCGAGAGACAGGCACCATCCGGAAGTTTTCCACCCGCAAAGCGCCCATTGGCACAAACCGAGTCGGTCAGTAAATTGCGCGCAACCGGGTGCTCACTGAAAGCCGCGTCCAGCACAAAAAGTCCTTCACCACCTGTAGCCTGGATGCCGTAATACTGCCCCGCCATGTGATCGCCCGCCTGCTCGCCTCCTAACATGTCGGCGGCATTTTTGCTGCCCTTGTTGCGCTTGTGGGTGATGAAAACGATTTGGTCGAAGTCTAACAAAGGGTTTGCAAGCGCGATGCGCCGCCGCACCTCACAGCAGCGCTGGTACAGCGCACGCCGCGCCGCGGTATCCGCCACCGGCGTCTGCTCGCCCTGACGCCGCAAATCGGCCAGCGCCTGGCGTTGGGCGCTCAGGTCGCGCACGCCCAGGGCGCGCGACAGGTCGGCCAGCAGCGCCTCGGTCCGGCGCAGCACGATATCCAGCGGGTCGCGATCCTCGGGCCGCAGCAACGACTCCTCGCGACGCACACACCCGGGCTTGGCGAATCGGCTGACCGGCAACCGGCCGCTGCGTTGAGCCTCCAAGCGGTCAAACTGCAGGGCGGTTTCCATCAAGCGGTCAATCTCGGCATCCTGGCCTGGGAAGTCGCGCCGCAACAGCGCAGCCAAGCGCGGCACGCCCGCGCCGGCGGATGGCAGCGCCAAGGCGGCAAACGTCTCAACAACCGTGGCGTGCTTGGCATACCATGCCGGATCAGCGACGTCTGCTATAGGACTAGCCGCCAGCCCGGGGGATAAACAGGAGAGCAAAAATAACAGATGGATTCGCATCATGTCTGTGGCCCAGAGGATACCCAACGGGTCTGCCAAGCCAAGAAGATTGCTGAAAAACAATTTTTCTCAAACGACTTGAGTTTAGGGCGTGGTTGCCACAGCCTTGGCCTCACCCATGCCCGCTACTCAAATGGAAAGCCGCTACCGTTGGTTCGTTCTCGCGCTGGTGTTTTTCGCCACCACCATCAATTACATCGACCGGCAGATTCTCTCGCTGCTCAAGCCGATGCTGGACGTGAGCATCGGATGGACCAACACCCAATATGGCTGGGTGAACTCCGCGTTTCAAGGGGCCTATGCCATCGGCCTGCTGTGGTTTGGCGGATATGTGGACCGTTGCGGGGTGAAACGCGGCTATCAGATTTCCATCATCGGCTGGAGCATTGCCGCCATCCTGCATGCGCCGATCATCTGGCTGGTGGGGATGTCGCTGACCCTGCCCACGTCGTTAGGGTGGCTGGCAAACCCCAAAACCCCGCTGCTGGTGCCCGCCGCGTTTGTGGCGTTTCTGCTCGCCCGGATCTTGCTCGGGCTGTTTGAGGGCGGTAATTTCCCGGCGGCGATCAAGGCGGTGACCCAATGGTTTCCCCGCCGCGAGCGGGCGCTGGCCACCAGTCTGTTCAATGCGGGCACCAATGCCGGGGCGATTTTCGCGCCCGCCCTGGTGCCGCCGCTCGCGTATTTGTTAGGCTGGCAATGGACGTTTGTGTTTGCCGGGATTGCCGGATTCTTGTGGCTGCTGCTGTGGATTCCCAAGTACGACAGTCCGGAGAACCGCCGCGAGGTCAATGCCGCGGAGTTGGCCCACATCCAGAGCGATCCGGCGGAGGTGCCGGGCCAGCCGCTGCCATGGCGGCGAGTGTTGGGTCACCGCCAGGCGTGGTCGTTCATCACCAGCAAGTTTCTAACTGATCCGGTGTGGTGGTTTTTCCTGAGTTGGCTGCCGGACTTTTTCAAGAAAACCCGCGGGTTGGACATCAAGAGCAGTTGGATTCATCTGGTCACCATTTATGTGATCATCACGGTCCTGAGCATCGGCGGCGGCTGGCTCACCGGGTTTTTGATCAACAAGGGCTGGAGTGTGTCGCGGGCCCGCAAGACCGGCATGTTTTGTTTCGCCTTGCTGGTGGTGCCCATCATATTCGTCTCCAAGGTCGGCGATTGGCAAGCGGTGCTGCTGATCGGGCTGGCCGGTTCCGCGCATCAGGCGTGGTCTGCCACCATCTATACCACGGTGTCCGACATGTTTCCGAAGCGTGCGGTGGCCACCCTCATCGGCATCGGCGGCATGGCCGGGGCGATCGGCGGGATGATTTTCCAGGTGGTTGTGGGAACGATGTTAGACCGGTTTGCCAAGGTTGGCAACGAGACGGCTGGTTACGCCACCTTGTTTGGCATTTGCGCCTGCGCGTATTTGGTGGCCTTTGTGATCAATCACCTGTTTGCTCCCAAATTCGAGCCGCTGGTGATTCGGGAGGCGTGAGGGTCGTCGTCCATCACCGCGCGCAAGTCGGCGTCGGTTAGGCCAGTGGCCTCGCCCAGCCCGGATTCGTCGATGGCGGCCGCCAGCAGGCGTTTTTTGTTCTGCAAGCGCAGTACCTTTTCTTCCACCGTGCCACGGGTGAGTAGGCGGTAAACCGTGACCGGCCGGGTCTGCCCGATCCGATGCGCACGGTCGCTCGCCTGCGCCTCCGCCGCCGGATTCCACCACGGGTCGAAGTGAATCACGGTGTCCGCCGCCGTCAGGTTCAAGCCATAGCCACCCGCCTTGAGGCTGATCAAAAACACCGGCGGCCCATCGGGGGATTGAAAGCGGTCCACCATTTCCTGCCGGTTGCGGGTCTGGCCGTCCAGCCGCAAACTGCCCCATCCGCGCTCGTTCAGGCACTTCTCGATTTCCCGTAATTGTGTTTGGAATTGACTGAAAACCAATACTTTGTGACCACCAGACATCGCTTCATCGAGCAGCTCCAACAGGCGTTGGAGTTTGCTCGAGCGCTGCGCCACGAGCATCTGCTTGAAACGATCG
>JBILFE010000676.1:0-2680 GCA_044351705.1 Luteolibacter sp.
GCTTCCAAGCAAAGCGAGGTCGCAGCAGGTCTGCCGGAGGCGGAGCAGGGCGGTGAGCAATTGCATGCGGGCCGCCCCTGAATGACCGGAATCTTGGATGGCATCGACGCGCTTGCGTCCTTCCACGAGCAGTTCGCGGTAGACGCCTTGTTGTTCGGGGCTGAGGTCGCAGAATTCGTCGATGATGAGCTTGGCTGGCAATTCGGGAGCGACCTGTTCCTTGGTGCGTCTGAGCAAGAACGGTGCCGTTTTGAGCCGGAGTCGTTCCAGCAGGCCGGGCACCGCCTCGCCGGCAAGCAGCGGGCGTTCATAGCGGTCGCGGAATTCCTGGCGGCTGCCGAGCCAGCCGGGGAGGATGAAACGGAAAATCGACCATAGATCGCGCACGCTGTTTTCCACCGGGGTGCCGGTGAGGGCGACGCGGCGCTGGGCCCGCAATTTGGCGAGGGCTTTGGCGTGATCTGTGTCGGGATTGCGCATCAAGCTCGCCTCGTCAACCACCACCAGGCAGTAATCCTGGCGCAGGTGCCAAGCCAAATCGCGCGCCAAGGTGGCGTAGCTGGTCAGCACGACCTCGCCGGCAGTCACCTGCTCCCGTTCGGCATCACGGCTTGTGCCGTGCAGAATGCGCACCCGCCGGTCCGGCGCGAAACGAGCGAACTCGGCGCGCCAGTTGCCCAGCAGCGAGGTGGTGGCCACCACCAATACCACGGGGTCGGCGGACGGGGGTAGGATTGAAAACAAACGTTCGATCAAAGCGATGGCTTGAAGCGTCTTGCCAAGACCCATGTCATCGGCGAGGAGAGCACCGCCGAAGCGTTCGACGCGGTCCGAGAGCCAGTCGGTGCCGAGGCATTGATACGGCCGCAGGTCGGCGCGAAGGGTGGCTGGTTTTGGGAGGTTAGGAAAACCGGGTTTTGGGCTGGAGAAAAGTGACTTATCGAGTTTATTACGGATTTCGATGATGAGAGCGGCGGCGCGGGAGGAGGCGGTGAAATGGCCGTCTTGCTGACGCACATCGAGTTCGGACAAGAGGGGGTCGATGAGTTCTTCAAGCGAGCTGGAAACGATGAGGTGTCGGCCGTTGGAAGGGGTGCCACGGGTATGGCTGGAGCGCAGCAAGTGGCGAACTTCGGAGGCTTGGATGGTGTCACCAGCGGACGATTGAAACGATAGATTGAAACTCAACCAATCTTCGTCCGAGCCAAGGATGTCGATTTTGGGATTGACGAGGACGAGGTGGCGTTGGAGGTGTCGGAAGCGCTCGCCGTCGGTGACGGACCAGGAGCGGCGGAGATCAGGCAGAGAGTGGGTGAGGAAGTGGATGACTGCGGAATCGCCGTGCAGGGACCAGAGGCCGGTGGCGGGGTGGGTGAGGGAGAATCCAGCCTGGGAGAGGATCAAGGAGCAGCGGGTTTCCGAGTCGAGGTCGCGGATTTCGCAGCGGTTGCCGTGGGCGAGGCGTGGCAAGCCGGGGACGGAGAGCTGGCCGGGCGGGACCGGGGTGGCATCGGGGTAGTGGATGGTGAGGCGGGCCTCGAGGTGCTGGAGTGAGCCATCCAGCGCCAAACCCACCGAGAAGGGGGCGGCGACGAAGTGCAGCGCATCGAGCCATGAGTCCGGGGGGAAGCTCAGCCATTCCTGCCAGGCTTCGAGGCGGGCGAGAAACGATTCGGTGGGCCATTCCACGGTGCGGCCCGCGATGAGCTCGGCCAGCGGGCCGGCCAGGTCGGCGGGGAGGGGACTGGTGCCGATACGGGTCAGGGTGTCGGTGCCGGGATGCCAGAATTGTCCTGCGATACGAAGCGGCGGGTGGGATTGCGCGTGCGGGGCGAGCCGCAGCGAGCGGCTGAGGTGGGTGAGTTCGCGGAGCGGGATTTTTCCGGAGGTGCCGATTTCCAGTGGGGAGCGTTGTTTGCCGCCCGAGATTCGCGGGTGGCCGCTGAGAGCTTCCAAGAATCCGGCGAGGGTGGCCGGGTCGAGTTGCAGGTGCAGCGGGGATTTGGCGGTGCCGCCGACAGTGGCCAGCCAAGTGCTCAGCGCGTGATCGGCGGGGCAGGGCTCGCTGGCATGGCTGCTGAGAGTGGCGGCAAGTTTGCCACGGGCCAGGGCGTCGTGCCAGTTGGGAGGAAAGTGAATGTCCCATGCCTGCGGCGGCGGCTGGCACGGCGGCGGCTGGCACGGCGGCGGCTGCATGGTGAGGGGAGGGGAGCCGCGCAGAGCGGCCAGGCCCACCGCCACCGCATGGGCGCAAACGGCACCGCTGGACTGGTTTTCCGGGCACGAGCAACGGGTATCAAAATCGGAGGCGGACATGACGCGCACGCAGACGCGCAGCAGGCGCGTGCCATCCCGGACGCTGCCCTGCCAGCCGTTCGGATCGGTCTTTACGGCGCTGACGGCACCGGCATCAAAGAGGGATTTTCCTGCTTTGAATGCTTTCCATGAGGCTGCGCCCCGCAAGGTTGATTCCGTCCAGCCGCTCATGCGAGACGAAGTGTGATGCGAGATGGCTGCCGAGGGCAAGAACGGACCCGCAGCTGGTCCACGTTTCTCCGGGCGTTTGGCTGACAACAAATATAATGCCTTACATTACATTGTTGACTGCGGCAGTTATATGCGGTTCCCTTGCTATATGAAAACATCAGCAGTGGAGAGGATGGATGCGACGATGGAAGCC
>JBILFE010000709.1:0-2538 GCA_044351705.1 Luteolibacter sp.
ATAAACGTTACAATGCGGACGGCAGTTATGTGTACATCCGGAGCGATTTGGCACACACCCACGATCTTGCCAGCGGTTTGCAGGTGTTTGGGAAAATCCAAGGTCAGCTTGCCAGCCAGCCGCTGGTCAACGGCGAGCAGATCGCCGGTGGCGGCCTCGGCACGGTGCGCGGCTACCTTGAAGCCACCGCACTTGGCGACAACGGCATTTTCGGATCCGTCGAATTGCGCAGTCCCTCGCTCATCGGCAGGCCCGTCAAGACCGGCACGCGCACTGACGAGTGGCGGTTGCATGCGTTTGCCGACGCCGGAGTGTTGGGGATTTACGATGCGCTGCCAGGCCAGCAGCAGGGCTTCAGCCTTGCCAGTGCCGGCATCGGCACGCGTTTCAAACTCAAAAGCCACTACAACGGCTCGCTTGACGTCGCGGTTCCCTTCATCAACCAGATTGATGCTGACTCGGGTGACGTTCGTGTCACATTCCGCGGCTGGGCCGATTTCTAACCAACCATTTGCCAATATCCAACCATGCAGAATTGCACATCCCTCACACGCCTCGCCAGTCTGTGCCTCACCGGCCTCCTAGCCATTCCGTTACACGCGCAAGACGGGTGGTGGAATCCGGCGTGGAGCCTGCGCCAGCAGCTCACCCTCAACACTGGAACCGATGGCGCTGCTATGGCGGAGGCAAGCGGCGATTCAACCGTGCTGGTGCGACTAACCGACGCGAACTTTCAATTCGGCAGCGCGCGTGAGGATGGCAGTGACTTGCGCTTTGTGGCTGCCGACGGCAAGACCCTGTTGCCGCATCAGATAGAGAGCTACGACGCTGTGCTCACTGAGGCGTTCATCTGGGTCAGGCTGCCCGAGGTTCAGCCCGCTTCCAAGCAAACCTTTCACCTGTATTTCGGCAATGCGGAGGCCGCCATGCCCGCCGCGGCGAAGCCCACCGACGCCTACGATGGAGACACCGCGCTGGTCTATCATTTCGACGGGCGCGGCAGCGCCCCGGCGGATGCCACCGGCAACGGCAACAAAGCGGAAAGTGCCGGGGCCACCGCCCAGCAAGCGCTTATCGGTAGCGGTTTGAAGTTGTCGGAAACCACCCGGCTTGTCATTCCAAATTCCGCCACCTTGGAGTGGAAACAGGCTCAGCCGCTGACACTCTCGGTGTGGATCAAACCCTCGGCACTCCAAGCCAACGCGGTCATACTCAGCCGTGCCGATGGAACATCCGCGTTGCGGATCCTGCTGGATCAGGGGCTGCCGACAGTCGAAGTCACCTCCGCAGGTGCCCCGCTGCGTGGCCAGTCAGCGGCTCCGGTGGCCGTCGGTTCATGGAGCCACCTGGCACTTGTCGCAGATGGCAAAACCCTTCGCTTGTTTCTCAACGGCGCCCCCTGCGCCAGCGTCGATGGCGGCCTGCCCGCCCTTAACACTGCGTTGATTCTGGGTAGCCTTGCCACCGAAGCTGCCGGGAGCAAGGGCTTCAGTGGCGATCTCGATGAGTTGACCATCTCCCGCAGCGCCCGCCCCGCCGCCAGGATCAAACTCGCCGCAATCAACCAGGCTAACAACGACGTCGCCCAGCGCACACTTTCGTTAGGGCAGGTGGAAGGCGACGCCGCCCAGGCGCAGAGCAAATTCATGGAGCATCTGTCGTTGTTCAAGGACATCGCCGCCAATATGATGTTCGACGGTTGGATCGCCGTTGGCGTCTGCATACTCATGATCGTCGTCGGTTGGAGCGTCGCCATCCGCAAGTTGATCTATCTGAACACCATCGAGAAGGGCACCAGGGTCTTTCTCATCCAATGGAAAAAACTTGCCACCGACCTCACCGCGTTGGACCCGGATGACACTTCCAGCGTCAATAGTCTCGGCGGGCAGATGAGCGCCGCCGACCTCGCCCTGATGGCGAAGTCACCGTTATTGCATATTTATCAAATCGGCTCGGATGAAATCCGCCATCGCCTCGACCGTGACAACGGCCGCATCCAGGGACTCACGGGCCGCTCGATCCAGGCGATCCGCGCCAGCCTGGATGCCGGGCTGGTGCATGAAACCCACCGCCTCACCGACGGCCTGATCTATCTCACCATCAGCATAGCCGGTGGACCGTATGTTGGATTGTTAGGGACGGTGGTTGGCGTCATGATCACCTTTGCCGTCATTGCCCGGTCCGGCGAGGTCAATGTCAACTCCATCGCCCCTGGCATTGCCTCCGCGCTGCTCGCCACCGTGTTCGGCCTGGTCGTCGCCATCCCGGCGTTGTTTATCTACAGCTACCTCAACGGGCGGATCAAGAACTCGCTGAGCCTGATGCAGGTGTTCATCGATGAATTCGTCGCCAAGATGGCCGAGTTTTACCGTCCCCCTGCGGAGCCCGATGCCGCCACCGGAAAAACCTCCAACTAATAACTAATAACTAATAACTAATAACTAATAACTTCTCTCCCCCCCTTATGGCCTCAGCCAACGACAATAACTACGACGATATCAACGTCACCCCGATGGTGGACCTCTATCTGGTGCTGCT